>JACYMB010000168.1 GCA_015272205.1 Synechococcales cyanobacterium T60_A2020_003
TACTTAAATTCAATCAGCTTGGGATCACCCATGATGTGGGGATTTGCGCCTTGCTCGAAGGGCAATTGAATATTGAGGCCAAAGGACTTCTCTGCCCCGGCACCTTCATTGCCCGCCTCCATGATGCCCCCGCCTGCCCCGGTCATCACCATGAATCCCTGAGCCGTAATACAGCGAGCAAAGTCCACGGCCATCTGGTATTCCGGGTTGGAGGCCGAAATTCGGGCGGAACCGAAAATGGTCACTTTACGGACATGGCGATAGGGATAAAACACCCGAAAGGCTCGCTCCATATCCTGTAGAGCCGCACTCAGGATTTTCCAATCCAGGCGATCGGCTTCGACTTCTGCCATACCAACCAACACGGAGAGCGCCCGCTGGATCAGCTCACTGTGGGGCATCCCTGGCAATTGATCCAGTAAATGGTTAACCTCATTACGCAGAGCCGCTAGATTAGAAGAAGAGGTTGATGGAACCATAGTGATCTCAGAAGGAGTGGCATTCTATTTTAGCGAGATTTTAGGCTCCCTGTAAGTTACGGGGCGATCGCCCCACGTTCTACACGCACTAAAAAAGCCTTGATAAAACTTACCAAAGCTTTTCATGCTATAGCTAGAAACTTCAGGGCGAGGAGGATTTACCTCCTCTCAATCTGCGGTCACCATGAAACAAAATGTTGGAAGATCTAATGCTTCATACACCATGCCTAGAGATACTTTTCCAGCGTATTGGCGAGAGTCATCTTTGGCACAGCACCCACAACCATATCGACACGCTGACCACCTTTAAAAATCATCAGAGTGGGAATGCTACGAATGCCGTACTGGCTCGCCACGGCTGGATTTTCATCGGTGTTAACCTTAACAACTTTAACTTGACCCGAATATTGCTCAGAGATTTCGTCAACGACAGGAGCAACCATTCGGCAAGGACCACACCACGGTGCCCAAAAATCGACCAGAACAGGGAGCTCGCTCTCAAGAACTTCTTGCTTGAAGGTGGAGTCTGTAACTTGCGCGGCTTCTGACATTCCTCAATAATCCTTGCTCAATCTACCTTTGCAGAATTCTACCATAGCGAAAACTGGGTTCCGAATGCTACTTCAGGGCTGAAGCAGACACAATAATTGACAAATCCCGCAGATACCGAACAAGCTCCTTTGTTTGGTTCGATGCAGTCCCTAGATGAGCCTCTATGTGAAATCCCAGCTAATTTTTCCATTATTTTTGATCAGTCTTCCATGCCGGGATGCAAGGCTTGATATCAGCACGTAAGCCATAAGAAACGCCTGAACAATATGTCCAGGCGGAGTGTGGTGTGAGGAGTGAACGGAAACATTTGTCTCCGCCATCTTTATTATAATGACACGAACTCAGAAATAGTTGGATGTTCTATTGACAACATATGGTGATTTCATCAACGAAATTGGGGATAAGCAGCGATCGCTAGGCGATCACAGACGCTTCCGGTTTCGCGAAAATCATGCGCCCTGCCGAGGTCTGCAACGACCCTGTAACCACCACTGCAAGCTCATCTCCAACGTAATCACTCGCCTCTTCGACCACCACCATCGTGCCGTCATTGAGGTAGCCGATTCCCTGGGTGGGTTCCTTGCCAGGTTTGAGAATCTTAATATCGATGCTATCTCCCGGTGCATAGTTTGGCCTGACCGCCTGAGCGAGATCGTTAACGTTTAAGACCGTCACTTTCTGAAGACTGGCAACTTTGTTGAGGTTGAAATCATTGGTCAGCAGCGTACCGTTAATTTCCTGCGCTAGCCGCACCAATTTGGCATCCACCGTCGCGATATCGTCGTAATCCGCCGGGTGAATCACAATCCGTTCTGGATGGGTCGCCTGAATCCGATTGAGGATATCTAACCCGCGCCGCCCCCGAATCCGCTTTTGATCATTGGAGGCATCGGCCACCCGCTGAAGTTCGAGCAGCACAAACTGGGGAACCAAAACCTGACCCTCAATAAAGCCCGTATCCAGCAGATCCTCAATCCGTCCATCAATGATGCAGCTTGTATCGAGAATTTTCGTCGTTGCCGGACGGAGCGTTCCCTCCGCAATCAGCATAGACTCGACGCTGTGGGGATTAATCAACCGCAGGAGCGTCCGTCCGTGGGTGTCAGCTAAGTTGATGCCGGAGAAAGCAAAGATCAAACTCGCGAGAACAGCCGTTAGAGGTTTGATAAAGGCAAAATCGTCGGGAATGGGGAGCAAAAACAGGGGAGCCAGCATTAAGTTTGCGATCAAAAGCCCCAAGACCAAGCCCACCGATCGCCCCAAGAGGATATCAACAGGCATCTCCCGAATTTGTCGCTGAATTCTGCGATAGCCTGCTTGGGCCACCAAGCCAATAGCAAACCCGATTAATCCGCCAAAACCAGCAATCACAACACTCAACCCTTCCAAGTTGCTGACTTGGCGAAGGGCATCATCTGGAAGCAGATCAACGCTGTAAAAGCCTATCCCTACCCCTGCTAGAATGAAGGACAAAACTATGATGGCATCAAGCATAGTGGCACTCTGCACTGGGATGTATATGTATTGCGTTCCCGCACTTGGACAAATAACACTGATGCATCAGCGACTTTGCAACTTAGGGCGGGATTGTTCAGATATTAGCTTTGATGTCGTCAAATTGACACCGTTCGCTTCTTTAAATCCACAGTCCAAAGGCTGAAATTGTCGATAAGTGGGGATGATATCTGCAATAAAACTTAGCTTTACATCATCATTATATCCTCCCAGTCAAAATAGCTTTGGAACTGTGCTGAACTTAAACTGGCAGGGCGATCGCCCATGATTTCGTTATCGAGCACCTTTAAAGGCAATTCTCCAAACGAGCGCACCTATCCGCCCTCACCCACGGCAGCCTATCTCCACATTCCCTTTTGCCGCCGTCGCTGCTACTACTGCGATTTTCCGATTGTGGTCGTGGGCGATCGCCCGCCCCTAGCGCGTCAAGGTCAGCCATCCTACGGTGTGATTGACCAGTATCTTCCCGTACTTCAGCAGGAAATTCGAGCCACGCCCTCCCTCGGCACACCGCTGAAAACCGTTTTCTTTGGGGGTGGTACACCTTCGTTACTGACGGCTGAACAACTCAAGGCATTAATGGACACTCTGGATCACCAGTTTGGTCTAGAACCAGATGCGGAATGCTCCATCGAAATTGACCCAGATACGATCAAACCGCAGCAACTAGCGGGATACATTGATGCAGGTATTAACCGAATTAGCCTGGGTGTACAAGCCTTTCAGCCGAAACTCCTCGCCGCCTGCGGACGCACCCACAGCCCCGACGATATTGACGTGGCCGTAGGGCTAATTCGGCAGATGGGTGTGACCAATCTCAGCTTGGATCTGATTTCCGGCTTGCCCAATCAAACGATGGATCAGTGGATTGAGAGTTTAGAACGGGCGATCGCCCTAGAACCGACCCATATTTCAGTCTATGACCTAATCGTGGAACCCATGACCGCCTTTGCCCGCTGGTACGAACCAGGACAGTCGCCTCTTCCATCGGACGAACTGACCGCCGAGATGTACCGCACCACCTCAAATCTTCTGGCGCAGGCAGGCTTTGAGCATTACGAAATTTCCAACTATGCCAAACCGGGCTACCCGTGCCAGCACAATCGCGTGTATTGGGAAAACCGCCCCTATTACGGATTCGGCCTGGGAGCCGCCAGCTTTATCCACGGGCACCGGTTCACCCGTCCCCGCAAGCGACAAGCGTATGAGGAATGGGTGCAAGGTTTGACTGAAACGCGTGTCATACAACAGGTTCAGACCATGGGCGATCGCCTGTTGGATACGCTCATGCTGGGACTACGACTGGCAGAAGGGATAGATCTAACCGTAATCGCAGCAGACTTTGGCGACGCAATCCTGAATCGCCTGCTATCCGTAGTCGCTCCGTTTCAAGAGCAGGGATGGGTCGCGGTGGATGCCCCAAAGGAGGGAAAAGAAGCCCAGGCGCAACATCTCCGACTCACTGATCCAGAGGGTTTTCTCTTCTCGAACGTTGTCCTAAGCACCCTGTTCGAGGCGTTTATGGATGAGGATTCGGTTTTGCGTGCCTAGTTCAATCTCACAATCATTTCCCGCACCGCCAACTCCATCTCCTGAAATGCAGGCGTATCTGAAGGGAACAATTGCTCTCCCATCACAGATTGGTACTGTTCCGTGAGGCCAGCATTCTCCACAGTCGAACCCAGACGCAGGATTAGGTTTTCTTTGTAGGGTTCTAAAACGGTTCCATCCAGAATCATTGTGCCGCCATAGTCCCAGCCAAAGCCATATAGCTCAAATTCCCCCAATTTTTCCCGTAGTTCCGATAAAGACGTACCCACGCCAATCCCAGGATCAACCTGCCACGCCACGCCAAAATCCCGAACGGATTGCACCGCCGTGCGGCTTTCGTCTGTCCAAACCACGGAAAAGGACTGTGCCCCTTGATTCACCCGTGTTCCGGGGGCAACCATGCCTTCACCCAGATGCACCTCCACAGGCTCAAGACTATCCACTCCGTAGAGTGCCACCAAATCGTCGTAGGTCGTTGTAGCCGTTACCGCTCCAACGCGATCGCCCGGAACGATGGTGGTATCGAGTTCGGGGGTATCAAGCGAAGAGGAATCCGCCGGATTTCCCATGCTCTGCGCTTGGGATTCCGTGGGTTGCGGAGTCACAGAGGGTTGGGACTCAGACAACGAACAAGCCGATAGGAACAGACTTGCAGCGAGGAGTAAGCCTGATGCCCGATACAGGGGTTGAACACCAGCGTATAAGCGAATTGTCGTCACAATCTTGACCGTCTAGGGTACTGTTTGCGTCCATCGCCATAGGGGATGGCTCTGACCCTGTTGACGAATTTTTAGCGCCTGCTGTTTCAGGCGCTGACGCTCAGAGGCGGGCAAACCAAACAGGATGGTGCGACTTTGAACAATTAGCACCGCTACCGTCATACCCACACACAAGCCCAGTCCTGCCGCCGCTAAAGGGTTGAATTCGAGGGCAAACCGAGCAGCAGCCCAGGTGAAATACTGGTGCATGAGCTGAATATCATGGCGGAACGTCCACAAACTCCAGACTCCGACCGTTAGCCACAACAGGCCAACCACAACCCACCGGGCATAGATCGTCAGTTCGTAGAGGCGCTGAATATCTGTCTCCAACGATGGATCAAGGAGTTCAGGGCGATCGCCTGATTCAGAAATGGGTGCAAAGTCGTCCATACGGGTGATGACTGAATAGACCGTGTCCCCAACCTAACATTTTTGACCTGCCCTGAACCTTAAAACCGACTGGGAAGGGCGATCGCTCCTCTGCCCAAACCCACTCCTAACTCAAGCCATAAAAAAGCAGTCCCCCGGGATGGACCGCATAGAGCATGATTCAATCTGCAAGTTAGTCTGAAAGTCATTTTAGTACATATATACTATTTTAGCAAGTTATATCTAAATTCTGTTAAGCAATGATCCATCTCAGATAGCTAGGGGCGGATTTTGCCCTCGCCCCTGGTATGTGCTGGGTTCTGTCTGCTAAACCCGCCCGTACAAATCATGGGTATTCAGGCGGATTTGCTATGAGGCGGATTCGTTCCGTTCAATCAGCAGCGAACCGTCATACCCAAAAAGTCAGCTATGGATAAAAGGCTGAATTCCCTGATGGTGAAATGCATTCACAACTCAAAACTGAGAACTTAAAACTCAAAATTGGTATTAGGGATTCACAGGTTGAGTCTGCCACTGTTCATCCATGCGCGTGTACAACGTGCGGTTTTGCGGATCTCCTTTGAGTTCCAAATGATCCACCTCTTCCGGGTCAAGCAGCAACAGACAAAAGGTATCGAGGGGTTGGACAGGATCGGGGGTGGGGGGCGAGAACGCCTCCTGAGAACTGCGGGGATTGCCGGGATGCGGCCACGCAAACTGAAGACGGGCACTGTCCGATAAGGCCACCCACTGCTGCTGACGCGCCCGTTGTAACGCCCTATCGCGGTGATCCGCCGACACGAAGTTTAAAGCCCCACGCAGGCGAAACTGTTCGCGGCTTTTCGGAAAATACCAGCACACTTCTGCCCAGGGGTTCCCTTGGATCTGCCCAAACTTATAACTGCGGCGATCGGTAATAAACTTAAGCTGATTTCCAGGTTCTAAAAACCCGCGAAAAACGACCGTGCGATTGGCAGGGCGACCGCTGGGTTGAACCGTTGCTAACTGCACATAGCGAGCATAGACCAGGGAACGGTTGCGATGCAGCGCACGGGCAAGGGGCGATCGCCAAGGGGCAAGAGCAGACATAGCCAAGCATTCCTCAAATCACACACGTTACCGCAATGTCAGAATAGGCAAAGGCAACTTTTTTGCAAATCACTCGTCAGTACTCTTTGCCGTAGGATTCCTTGCGGTTGTCTAGTTCTTCGTAAAGCATTATGACCTTTTCTCTTCCCCTTCGGTGTGCTAGCGGTTTATTGCTGATGGCGTTGAGCGCTATTGGAGCCGCCGCCCCTGCATTGGCTGCCGATACGATTGTCTTGACCTACGGTGTACTGGAGGCATCCATTTCGGTTGACGAGCTAACCACCTTTGCCGAAACGGGGGAGCAGTCCAGTCGGCTTAAGCGCTACGTGCGGATGTCGGGACAAGAACCGGGAGAGATTCGCCGGACGCTGACCCGCGAAGTCGAAATTGATGGGGTCACGCTGGATGCCGCCCTCAATAATCCGATCGGCGAAGCTGCCCTCGATCAGGTTGGGGACGTGATTCACATGCGCTCAGGCTCGGCCAATCGACAAGCGCTGCGTTCCGCGTTGGTACTCTCTGCGAGTGATGACGATAAACTCAGTCTGTTGGAAGTGATGCAGAACTATCCCACCTCGGAGGTGATGGTAGACGGGAAACGGTTGGCCTCCGCCTACGAACGTATTGCCGATTTGAGCGATCGCGCCCAGGATCTGATGGATCTGCTCAACATCGACTTACTGAACCTTTTGGGGCAGACAACACACTCGCTCTGGGGACGTTAATAGGATTATCGTTGTTGCAGTTGTAGCAGACGGTGCGCTGTCATTGCCAAGCCTCATCGGTACGCATGCTGCCGTTGAAAAATGATGCTATGGTCTTCTGTGATACCCGTGCTAGGGGTAGAAACCTGTAATTCGCGCATTACCTCCCATGTCCAAGCGTTCGTTGTCTCAATAATCATCGCTAGCCTTTGCCAGTGATAGTTCTAAACCTTTTCAAGCGTTGGTTTCTCAGCGCCGGATCCGCAGCAGCGCGGCTGGCAATAGCTTGGATACCGCAACGTCAATTCCGGCCTACAGGGGCGAACAGACCTATCGCGATCGGGTCAGCGCGAAGAGTCCCGATTTTTATAAGCTCCGATTCCTGGATGAGAGCGATATCAATGCTCTATTTCGTAATCGATCGTCATCGACCCTCCTGATCACCGCCTTGGATCGGGATGGAAATCCTGCAAGCTTAGGGGGTACAGATGCCAAGCTCAGAGTTCGGGCGGGCAAGTCTGTTCCAATCGCCATTGTTGAGATTCCCTCTGGAACCTACTACCTCAAGGTATCGACTAGGGGTGGGGAATCGGCATATCGTCTAAATATTGCTATTGAGCGTTCCTGCGGATGCGGCTGAACCAGCCCAAGCATGAGCCTCTAGCAGAAGATGGGCAAAATTTAAAGCAAATCTGGAACTTCTCCCCTCAAAAACTATTCAAAGACAGTGAGCATAGATGTTCACATGTTTCGGCAAGGTCAGTGTGAAAGTATGATTACGTTCCATCGTCACGGGTTTCAATTCCGTCTCTCCAAAGGTCTCAGCCAAGGGTTAGTGGTGCTAGCGTTGGCTGCGGGTGGTATCCTGGCAGATGCAATTCCAACCTTTAGCGTCTCCTCCGGTCTCCAATTCGGCTCCGATGCCTACGCTCAGTCTGCGGTCAGCAGCAACGAGCTCACCAATTACGCGCGATCGCTCCTCGTGATTGAACCCATGCGTCAACAGGCATACGCCGATATTCAGGATATTGTCGGGGCTGGCAACGTGCCCTCCATCGCCTGTCATCGTCCCGATAGCGTTGATAGTTTGCCGAGCAATATCAAACCCATTGCCCGCAATTACTGCGATCGGGCGATCGCCGTTGTAGCAGAGAATAACCTCACCATTCAACGGTTTAACGAGATTACGGTCTTCCTCAATCAGCAGGGCAGCGATTCGGATCTGCACAATCGCCTAGAGCAAGAACTGATCCGCTTACAGCAGTAGCCAACTTGAAAAAATCCCCCACGCCAAGCGTGAGGGACGGGTTCATAATGCACGTATCCAGCAGGTGATGCCCTCTATCCCTAAGCCCTAAGCTTTAGAATCTCGGCAGTGACAGCCAAGCTTTCTTCGTAGAGAACATCGCGCCCCCAGCGACGAAGCTGGCTACTCATGAGTTCTTCCGCTTTCTGGTCGGACAACGTCGTGACCTGCTCCGTCCGGCAATCCTGGGCACTGCCGCCCGCCTCCATCCGCATACAGCCCGTTGACTCCGAGCAGAGGATCGTACAACAGTCTGCCTGAAGGTTTGTAGAGGTCAGCCGCAAGCCCACTAAATCGCCGCTGATTTCGCCCCAATCAGCGGTGGGAATGGCCGCTAATTCCGCATCGATAATGCGTTGGTGGGAGTTTTCAAACTTAACGTGTTTGATATCGTAATCGCCGCCCGTTTCGATAAATTCGATCGGTTTCCACTCTAGGCGACTGGCTAGCCATCCCAAAAACATTAGCGCTTGGGCATCGTTTCCTTTTTCATAATCAATCGAAACTTGATCAACCTCTACAAGTGCCGCGCGGCGTTCAGGGGGATCAAAGGCCGCCGCCGTCAGTTCTTGCCAAGGAAACAGCCGATGCCAGTTCAAGTCAGCGATGTAAATATCTGACTCAATTAGCTCATTCATTTTGGTCAGTTCAGCCTCGGCATCACTGAAGTAACTGGAATCCACGATGATGCAGTTTGCAACGGTGGACAAGCACTTAAACAGTTCTTGCTCTGGGTTGGGCGTTGCTTTCCACCAGACGAAGCGAGGTAGATCGGGAATCATCAGCGACTCAATCAGGTCGGCCACCCGTTCTAGTGCGGCTTTCGTGCCCCGTAAGGTGATGTACTCGCAGCAGACGAGGTTGCTACCCGCGCTGCTTTTCTGCACCGGACAATAGGCCGACACTTGAGCTGTAACCCCCGTATCCTCGCCCATGACGGGACAAAGGGTAATAATGCGACAGGGATTTTCAGCAGCGATCGCCTCGCTAATGCTAAACCCGCGCATATCAATATTAGGAATCACGCGATCGCCCGGTGACTTGTCCGCCACTTCTGACCGCAGGCGATCGACGGTTTCAGGATCCATACGCCCCGTAATCCGCAGGCCGTAGTGCTTTTGAGCATCACGGATGGCTTCTTTGGTCACATTGCCGTGGATACCGTCAATCGGGCCGTCGTAGAAACCAAGTGTTGCCAAGATCTGCTGAAACTCTTCTGGTTCGTAGACAACCATGCTGAAGGTCGCCGCTCGGATAGCCACCGGGGTAGTGCGATCGCCCGAATTTTGGCTGAGCCAGATTTTACTCAGCTCGGCCTCAATCTCATCGAGCGAGATATCAATAGGTTTTTGGAGCGCAACAAGGGGAGTACTCATAGCCTTATAAGAGTCCTTTAATTACAACCGACGCCAATTTCGACCATCCTGGTTTAACAACATCTCTGCCTCAACTGGCCCCCACGTTCCGGCTTCGTACAGCGGAATCGCAGCGGGATCACTAGGCGCATCCCACACCTCCAGCAGCGGGGTTAACAACCGCCACGACGCTTCCACCTCATCACCACGGGTAAACAGCGTTTGATCTCCTAACATACAGTCAACGAGCAGCCGACTATAGGCATCCGTATTCGGTTGACCAAAAGCGGCATCGTAGCGAAAATCCATATTTACAGAGCGAGTCCGGAGTGAAGTTCCAGGCGTCTTCACCTCAAAACGCATGGAAATTCCTTCATTCGGCTGAATCCGCAACGCCAGCACATTACTGTTCATCTGCTTCGCCGCCGACTGAAACATAATGTACGGGACTTCTTTGAACTGGATCGCAATTTCCGATACCTTCTTAGGCATTCGCTTACCCGTTCGCATGTAGAAAGGCACGCCTTTCCAACGCCAGTTATCAATATTGAGCTTCAGCGCGGCATAGGTTGGGGTTGTAGACATGGGCGACGCCCCATCTTCCTCACGGTATGCTGGCACATTTTGTCCTTTCATCCAACCGTTGGTGTATTGTCCTCGGGTGGCCGAACAGAGCAGATCGTCCACATCCGCGAGGTGAGTCGCCTGAAGCACTTTTACTTTTTCACTCCGAATGCTATCGGCATCTAGGGAGTTAGGAGGTTCCATCGCCGTCAGGCAAAAGAGCTGCATCAGGTGGTTTTGCACCATGTCGCGCAGTGCCCCTGAGGTTTCGTAATAGCCTGCCCGTCCTTCCAAACCCACTGTTTCAGCTACCGTAATTTGCACATGATCGACAAACTGACGATTCCAGAGGGGTTCAAAAATGGCATTGGCGAAGCGAAACACCAACAGATTTTGTACCGTTTCCTTACCAAGATAGTGATCGATACGATAGACCTGTTCCTCGGCACACACCTTTTGCACCACTCGGTTCAGTGCCTGGGCTGAGGCCAAATCATGCCCAAAGGGTTTCTCAATCACAAGCCGCTGCTTGCTGGGATTACTGAGCATTCCGGCTGCGCCAAGTTGCAGGGTTGCTTCGGCAAAAAATCGCGGTGCCACCGAGAGATAGAAGACACGATTTCCCCGTGTGCCCCGCATTTCGTCAATTTCGTTCAGCAACGCGTTCAGGTTTTCGTAGCTGCTAGGGTCGTCCATATTGCCAGGGCAGTAGAACAGTCCTTTCGCAAAATCATTCCAAATTTCTTCAGACTGAAGGCCACCACCAAACTCTTCCACACCTTGGCGCAGGTGCTCACGGAAGTAGTCATGGCTCCATTCACGGCGGGCAACACCAACAATGCTAAGTTCGGGGGGCAGTCGTCGCTCTAGCTTCATTTGGTAGATAGCTGGAACCAGCTTGCGCTGAGTGAGATCGCCGGATGCACCAAAAATAGTCAGGATTTGGGGTTCTGGCACCCGATCTTGCTGGAGGCCAACGCGGAGGGGATTTTCGAGAAGAGTAACCATAAGGACATTTCAGAGACTTAGGACACGGGTCAGCAGAGGGATGCTGGAGGTATCACAACCGGAGTTTGTTACGTTGTAGTGTAGTTCAAGACTTTCGGAATCCTAGGAAAGCGAAACGGTTTATTCAGATTCCGCCCGAAATATGGGGGTAAGGCGTATCAGTGGATACTTTATGCGCTTGATCATCTCAACGGTCGCTAGGCTGCTTTCCCTTGGCACTGACTTGGGGGGGATCTATCCAACTCACCCAAAGCGCGGTTGGAATCATCGGTAGCATGGGAATTAGGCAAATCAGCCATTGCTGCCATGTCAAGGGGGCTGTAGCAAAGAGGGTATTCATCACTCGCCACTGGCTGAAGAGCACTTGCAGCACCACAGCAGCAGTAATTCCTAAAAGGAGGATTGGAGCAGGGGCGATCGCCCCCGTTCGCCCTCGCACATACTCAACGATATTTATCCCGAGTTGGCTAATGCTAATCAAATACACAATTCGTGCCGCTACCAGCGCTTGAATTGCCATGGTTCGTGCCACCGTAACGTCCCCCGTCGTAGACGTTGCCCATTCAAAGATTCCAAAAATTAAAGTCCAATTGAAGACGGATACTACCAGAATGCGGCGGAGCAAGTTTGGAGTGAGTAACGGTTCATTGGGGTCGCGAGGGATCTGTTGCATCGTCCCTTGAGATTTCGGTTCAAACGCGAGGGGAACGGTCATGGTGATTGAATTAATCATGTTTAGCCAAAGCACTTGCAAGGACAGGATCGGCAGCGTCCGTGCGAGCAAGGCACTGATCAAAATGGTCATGGATTCTCCGCCATTCACAGGCAGCAAAAAGGCGATCGCCTTCCGCAAGTTCTGATAAACAGTACGACCTTCTTCCACGGCAGCTTCGATAGACGCAAAATTATCATCGGTCAACAGCATGTCCGCCGATTCGCGGGCGACTTCCGTTCCGCCTTTCCCCATCGCAATGCCAATATCAGCCTGTTTGAGTGCTGGGGCATCATTGACTCCATCCCCCGTCATCGCAACGATATGACCCTGGGCTTGGAGGGCTTCTACGAGTTGGAGTTTTTGCGCTGGGGCAACTCTCGCAAAAACAGATCCTTCGGCAGCAGCGGTTTGGATTTCAGACTCGCTCATTGGGGTAAGCTGCTGCCCCTCATAGGCAATCACGCCAGCAGCAGTTTGAATTCCCATCCGTTGGGCGATCGCCCGAGCCGTGGCAACATGATCGCCCGTAATCATCTTGACTTGAATCCCCGCAGACTGACAGGCATGCACCGCGGCGATCGCCTCTGCACGGGGCGGATCAATCATGCCTTGCAGCCCCAAAAATACTAAATCAGTAGCGATGTCTTTATGATCGATCGCATGCTGATGCTCGGCCCTCTTCTGAGCAAACGCTAGCACCCGTAACCCCTGACCTGCCATTGCCTCCACCTCGTGCTGAATCTGGGCTGAAGCCAGAGCGATCGCCTGCCCCTGCCCATCCAGCATCTGGGTACACCAACTGAGCAGTGCTTCTACCGACCCCTTGACATAAATCATCCGCGACGCAGCATCTTGCAGGGTGGCCATATGTTGATAATCAGACTCAAAGGGAATCGCATCTAACCGAGGTATCGCCGCCATGAGTCCCGCTTGACTCAGCCCTGCTTTCTCCGCTACGGCAATCAACGCGCCCTCCGTTGGATCTCCCACCACCGACCAATCGACTCCAGTTTGCTTCAACTGGGAATCGTTGCAGAGAACGCCTGCAACCAAGCACTTTTCTAACGCAGGGGGCAATTCGGCAACATCGAGCGACGTCTCATCGCCGTTGGGTTGATTCACCCGAGAAATGTCGCCTTTAGGACTATAACCACCACCACTGACCCGATACTGCTGTTGACCTGCATAAATGGCTTGAACCGTCATCTGGTTTTCGGTCAATGTCCCAGTTTTGTCAGAACAAATAACCGTGGCACTGCCCAACGCTTCCACGGCTGGTAATTTACGAATAATGGCGTTTCGTTTACGAATAATGGCGTTTCGTTTCGCCATGCGGTTTACCCCAATGGCCAACGTAATCGTTACCACCGCAGGTAAGCCCTCCGGAATGGCACTCACCGCCAACGCCACGGCGGCCTCAAACATATCAATCCAGGACTCGCCTTGCCCCAGCCCAACTACAAAGGTGAAGGCCGCTAAAGTCAAGATGACATAGAGCAGAACACGGCTAAATTTCTCAAATTTACGAGTCAAGGGCGTGCTTAGGCTGACTCGATTTTCCATTGACTGAGAAATCTGTCCCACCTCTGTCGCATTAGCGGTTGCGACCACAATGCCTTGCCCCTGCCCAAAGGTAACAAAGCTGCCAGCGTAAGCCATGTTTCGCCGTTCGGCAAGCGGGGTATCCACCGGGAGAACCTGAACACCCTTCTCCACTGGAACCGATTCCCCCGTGAGGGCGGATTCATCTACCTGTAAATTGCGGACTCGCAGGAGCCGCACATCTGCCGGGACTTTGTCCCCTGAGGTCAGCATCACTAAATCCCCTGGTACCAAATCTCGCGAGGGAATCCGTAGCGGTTGACCGTCTCGCACCACAGTGGTTTCAGTCGTGACCGCCTTTGCTAAGGAAGCGATCGCTCCCTCCGCCTTGGCCTCTTGCACGTAGCCAATGATGGCATTGATCAGGGTTACTCCCCAGATCACCGATGCGTTAGTCCAAGAGCCCAACAACGCCTTCACTATCCCGGCTAGGAGCAAGATGTAGAGCAACGGCTGATGAAATTGCAGGAGAAAACGTAGCCATGCAGGTTTTCCAGGCTTAAATTGCAATTCGTTCCAGCCATACTGTTCATAGCGGCGTGCCACCTCCTCAGGCATTAATCCCGTCTCTGCAAGGCTGCCAAGCTGTTCAAGAATATCCTGGTCAGACAGGGCATGATAGGGGTGGGATTGAGCGAGCATCACATCCTCCACTGAGTAGATACTTTTAGAGTGGGATCCAGTCCCCACCCCTATACCTTAACCATCTTGCAGTCGCCATAACCCCGATCTGAGGGAGGATGTCGAGGGTTAGGGGATGAACAGCGTTTGTTCATCCATTGGCCTACTGGGCAGAAGTGGATTGTGGGGGAGGAGGACTAAGCCCTCTTGAAATACACCATTGGGCGATCGCCCCAGAAGAGTCATCCAGATCAGATCCAAGTCCAATGATCTAAAAGGAAATTCACAGTTATCACTGACATAACAGCTTTCTATCGCCTGATCCCGCGGGTGAGATTTCCTACAATGTAAAAACAAAGTAACATTAGGATGGAAATTCAATAGCGGTCAGTCTAACTGTGTTTGTTCTTAACGGTTACGAGTATTTCCTTGGTTTTCTCATTATTTGCGGGTTGGTTCCAGTCCTAGCCCTCTCAGCATCATGGGTTGTACGACCCAAGCGAATCGGAGCAGAGCGGCGTACCACCTATGAGTCAGGTATGGAACCTGTCGGTGGTGCTTGGATCCAATTCAATATTCGCTATTACATGTTTGCCTTGGTATTCGTCATTTTTGACGTTGAGACGTTATTTCTGTATCCCTGGGCTGTTGCATTTAATCAGCTTGGGATTCTAGCGTTTATCGAGGCACTTGTATTCATTGCCATCCTTGTAGTTGGCTTGGTCTACGCTTGGAGGAAAGGAGCACTGGAGTGGTCATGAACCCAAATTCATCCATTATCGACCCCAAGGTTGAAACGCTGCTAAATCCTGTAGGGGCACCGCAGGTTACCCAGGACTTGTCAGAAAACGTAATTCTGACGACCGTTGAGGACTTACACAACTGGGCACGCCTTTCCAGCTTGTGGCCGCTGCTGTACGGTACAGCCTGCTGCTTTATCGAATTTGCAGCCCTCATTGGATCGCGATTTGACTTCGATCGTTTTGGCTTGGTTCCCCGATCTAGCCCGCGCCAAGCGGATTTGATTATTACGGCGGGCACGATCACCATGAAAATGGCTCCTGCCTTGGTGCGTCTGTATGAGCAAATGCCTGATCCTAAGTATGTAATCGCGATGGGAGCATGCACCATTACTGGCGGCATGTTCAGCACCGATTCTCCCAGTGCAGTGCGCGGCGTGGATAAGCTCATTCCGGTTGATGTTTACATTCCCGGTTGTCCGCCTCGCCCGGAAGCGATCATCGACGCAATTATCAAGCTTCGGAAAAAGATTTCGAGCGAAGCTTTAGCTGACCGAGATGTGATGGATCAAACCCATCGCTACTACACCGTTGAGCACAAGATGAAGGCTGTTGAGCCTATTTTGACGGGTCAGTATCTCCGGTCCAGTACCCGCCAAGCTCCTCCCCGTGAGCTGATGCAGGCGATGGGCATGCCTGTTCCCCCTGCCCTGGAACAAGAAGTGGAGAAGGAGAAGAATCAGTAATGGCGGAAGAGAATACCAAACCATCTGAAGCATTAGCGCCTGAAGGATCGGGCACAATTGTTGAGGCGAGTCCGGTCTCGAAGTGGCTGACGGAAAACGGCTTTGATCATGAGATTATGGAACCCGATCATATTGGCGTTCCGGTGATCAAGGTTGATCCCCAGTTTTTGCTGCCGATTTGTACCGCTTTGTACGCTTACGGGTTTAACTACCTCCAGTGTCAAGGTGGCTATGATGTTGGCCCTGGTGAACCGCTCGTTAGCTTTTATCACTTGATTAAGGTTTCGGATAACGCTACGACTCCAGAGGAAGTGCGGGTCAAGGTGTTTGTTCCTCGCGATAATCCAGTGGTGCCTTCGGTGTACTGGATTTGGAAAGCAGCTGATTGGCAGGAGCGGGAAGCCTACGACATGTACGGCATCGTATATGAGGGGCATCCCAACCTGAAGCGAATTTTGATGCCGGAAGATTGGATTGGCTGGCCGTTACGGAAGGACTACATTTCTCCCGATTTCTACGAGCTTCAAGACGCTTACTAAAGCAAGTAGAGTGTTACGAACCGCGATCGCCCATTGTGCGATCGCGGTTCTGTTTTTCATGGTCAAAAAATTTGGACGATTTGAGCGATCCCTATCCTATTTTTTTATTTTCTTTAAGCGATTCAGGTTTAAGCCTCACGGTGCGGAATAGAGGACTGAAACCATTAACGCTTGTGGCTTCAAGCGGCAGGAACTTTGAAACTGCCGCTTTTTATCTTGGTATCCATTAGGGTTACGGTCAGCATTCCCTCTCAATAAGGACTCTCAGGCAACGGACACCCCAAATTGTGCCATTTCCCAAAGTTTAACGATCAGGTCTTCTAACGGAGTGCTGAGGGAAAATGCAAAAGTACCCTCAACGGTTTCCGGATCACTACAAACCTACACACCGTTAACGCTCACTTCTACATGCCTGGAAGACTCCCTTCATTTGCTCAAGGAATGCAAGAGCAACGCATAATCCCATCGCTACTCTTAGATTTTTGCGAAACAGAAACACTGCCTTGCGGTGACATGGCAAGGTCAGATCGGCACGGGGAATTTTTTCGAGATGAAAATCGCCCTTTCTGCTTAAAACTGTTGGCCTAGAGCCAGGAAATACTGCATTGCGGTGAGCATTGTTGTCCTCCAGTCATGGAATGTAGCCCGTAGCCCTCTAAACGAAGTGCCAGGACTGCAAAGAGTGATCCACTGGCGATCGCCCCCTTTCCGCAATCGAGCCTCAATCGTTCAACATTTTTTTCAAATCAGTCTCGCCCAAGGATGTACCCTTAGCCTCAAGTATTCAAACGCCTAGGGTTTATCTTCAACATCTTGCATCTTGATGTTTAGATACTACACTTGTATTACAAGGATTGTCCAGATTCATGGATCAGTCCCCCCACTCGAACCCTGGGGACGAGTGACGTTATTTGCAAGTTAGACCCTTTGCTGGAGGATGATTATGCCGACAATTAATCGAACAACCGCAACCACCGATATGGAAGTCACCTCGATTCGTTTAGAGCGAGAACTCAAGGAACGGTTGAAGGAGTTGGCCGATAAGCAAGGCTACCAAGCCCTGATTCGCGATATTCTCTGGGACTATGTCCAGCGCAAAGCAGGAGATACGTATCCCGCTCTCTCTATAGCCGATATTCGGGCTAGTGTAGCTGCTACGGCTGAACGAGAAGAAACCTGTGCTTTAACGGGCGATCGCATCTCGCCCCACGAACCGATGTTGCTTGCCCTCACCGTCACTGGTGATATGGTTCCCCTCAGTTCCAAGAGCTTACAGCCGCACAACGGCAAATCGCCTCATTAAATCCCTTGCTGCGGGAAACCACCGTTGCCCCATCAACCTGGCGTGAGCATGATGAGTTGGTTATTCAGGAGCGATCGCACGCCTTCCAGATCCATTGCCGTTTCTGCCATGAGCGTTTTGACAGTTTGCTGACGGTCTTGATTCGCATCGCACGCCTTCAGAAAGACTACCTCTGGTTCCGTCAGGTTGATGACTTGATAATCACAATTAAACAGACAGGGGCTTGGATAGCCCTCAATACACGGGTGCAACGATGGCATCGCAGCCAGTAGTGCTGCATCGGATGACCAATCGGTTCTGGGTAAGGGAAACCGTCCTAAAAAGAATTCGTAATGGGTGATCGCATCCGGGTTCAGCAACTCCAGCAGTCGATACCGCTGGCGATCGCTCAGGTGCGCCACCCGCTCCATCAATTCCGGTGATTCTCCAATCAGGGCGTCCAGCGACCAGGTGCGCGGATTCGAGAACCCCAAAAACTCCAGGCCGGACGCATCAATCAACTCAAACAGCGAATCAATTGAGTAATCAATTTCCTGGGGATGAACGTACATATCTGCAAAGCACTCATCCCGCTGATTTTCCAGCGACCAGCGTTCCTGTTCGCGTCGTACGAGGCGATTCGTATCCGGCAAGGTCGCAAACAGTTTTCGTCCAATGGCCACGCCATCGGTATAGTCTCCTCGTTTCTCACCCTGGAGCAGGGCGATCGCCTCCTGCATCAGCTTAATTTCCCAGCGACCTAGCTCCCCATAGACGAAGATGTGCATGATTCCGCCTGGTGCCAGCTTCCCAGCCAGGGATCGAATCCCTCGAATTGGATCCGGCAAGTGATGAAGCACGCCCACGCAGTTGATCAGGTCAAACTCCCCTGGCAAATTCTCCGCGTCATACAGGCTGAGATGGTGAAATTCCACCCGATCGGCACCCGATCGCTGACAGCGTTCCTTCGCCACCGCTAGCGCCCCAGAACTGAGATCAATCCCCGTTACCTGCGCCTTGGGATTCAGATGAACCAGGTACTCGGTTCCGACACCCGTTCCACACCCCGCATCTAGAATCCGAATATCATCTCTGGATGGTTTCTGTCCGGTGCAAAAGCTATAGGCCGCCTGCCAATTCCATCGCCAGTTATACCCAGGGGGCGGCTCATCTAGAAGCGGTTCAGGCGGAAAGGGATAGGTATCATACAGCTTTTCAACGGCGCGACTGACCGATTGGGCATCTAACATAGCGAAGATTTTTGCTCAGCATTTCTGAGTTTATCGAAAAGGCGATCGCTAAACGCAGTCTTCCCGACTCAAACCTCCAACATGCCACGGCTCAGCTAAACCCTCCACAGGATTACGCCATGACTCCACCTCTACACCTTGAACCATGATGAACAGGTAACAAAACTTATACTTTTTCTCAGGTAGATCACCGTTATCCCCTATGATCGCCTAGGAGACCAAGCATCTGAGGTTAGACACACTTTTTAACAATTCTGTGTGACTTACCCGAAACGTTCTAATCTAAAAATTGAGCTGATTGACCCTAGGTGGTCTTTGGTGGAGCTTTTTCATGAAGCTGTTCATGTGTTTCGGCACGTCTTAGATTAAGAGAGCAGTCAAAAGTGTTCACCAGGTAGCACTCTGGGCATGTTTTATGCAATCAAGATTGATAGGGAGCTTTTGAAATCCAATGAGTGTAAAGGCAAGTGGTGGAAGCTCTGTTGCACGTCCGCTGCTATACCAGACCCTACCCGTTTCAACTATTTCTCAGGCTGAACAGCAAGACCGATTCCTCGGTCTCGGCGAATTGTCGGAACTTTCGAGTTTCTTCGGTTCAGGGCTGAAGCGCCTAGAAATTTCAGAAATTCTTACAAGAAATTCCGAATTGATTGTTTCGCGGGCTGCGAACCGAATTTTTGTTGGGGGATCGCCCATCGCGTTTCTAGAAAAGCCTAAAGATGACGAGCCTGTGCTCATGACGGTGGGTGGTGTTGAAATGAACACCACAGAAGCCATGAAGCTAGGAACAACAACCTACGTAGAAAGCAAGAGTAGCGGTGGTGGCATCTTTGATGGCTTGCGATCGCTCTTTACAGTAACGGGCGGTGGCCCCATCCCCCCTGGTTTTCGCCCCATTAACGTCAGCCGCTATGGCCCCCGCAACATGCAGAAATCCCTGCGTGACCTGAGCTGGTTCTTGCGCTATGTGACCTACGCGATCGTTGCTGGTGACCCCAACATCATCGCGGTCAACGTCCGTGGACTGCGAGAAATCATTGAAAACGCCTGCTCTGGAGAGGCAACCATTGTTGCGCTGCAAGAAATGCGGATAGCGGCACTGGGCTATTTCCGCCAAGATGCTGATGCCGCCGCGATTGTGGCTCAGTATTTTGACGTTCTACTCACCGAGTTCAAGGCTCCAACGCCCTCTGATAAGTTGCGTCAGCGTCCCAGTGCTGATCAGCAGGGTCTACAGCTTCCTCAAATCTATTTCAATGCAGCAGAGCGTCGGCCTAAGTTCGTGATGAAGCCTGGGCTGTCTGCCTCTGAAAAGAACGACGTAGTAAAAGCAGCCTATCGTCAAGTCTTCGAGCGAGACATCACTAGAGCCTATTCACTCGCCATCTCCGACCTTGAGTCGAAGGTAAAAAACAACGAAATCTCGATGAAGGAGTTCATCCGTCGGCTTGCCAAATCGCCGCTGTACCGGAAGAACTTCTACGAGCCTTACATTAACAGCCGTGCGCTTGAGCTGGCATTTCGTCACATTCTTGGTCGTGGTCCTAGCAGCCGCGAGGAAGTCCAGAAGTACTTCTCGATCGTGTCCTCTGGTGGTCTACCCGCGCTCGTGGATGCCCTTGTAGACTCCCAGGAATACGCAGATTACTTTGGTGAAGAAACCGTTCCGTATCTGCGCGGTCTGGGTCAGGAAGCTCAGGAGTGCCGGAACTGGGGACCTCAGCAAGACCTGTTTAAGTACAGCGCACCCTTCCGCAAAGTTCCTCAATTCATCACGACCTTTGCAGCCTACAACCAGCCGCTACCCGATCAACACCCCTACGGTGCTGGCAACGATCCCCTGGAAATCCAGTTTGGCGCGATTTTCCCAAAAGAAACCCGCAACCCGAATTCCAGCCCTGCCTTCTTTGGTAAGGACACCCGCCGGATCTTGATCAACCGTGGCCCTGGCATTAATAACCAGCTCAGCAATCCAGGTGCACGTGGCGTTAATCCGGGTTCTCTCGGTCCCAAGGTCTTCAAGCTGGAGCAAATTCCAACCAAGAAGAACCTCAGCATCAAGTACACCGAAAGCTCGACCCAAGCGGTGATTCGGGCGGCGTATTTGCAGGTCTTTGGTCGTGACCTATACGAAGGGCAACGGCTCAAGGTTGCGGAAATTAAGCTAGAAAACGGTGAAATCACCATTCGTGGATTTATCCGTCAACTCGCGAAGTCGGAAACCTTCCGCAAGATGTACTGGTCGTCTCTCTACATCATGAAGGCGGTTGAATATATTCACCGTCGCCTGTTAGGACGTCCCACCTACGGTCGTCAGGAAACCAACCGCTACTTTGACATCTGTGCGAAGCAGGGCTTCTATGCACTCGTTGATGCCATTATTGATAGCCCAGAGTACAGTGAAGCGTTTGGCGAGGATGTGGTTCCCTACGAGCGCTATGTCACTCCGGCTGGTTTAGCCCTGCGATCGCTCCGGGCTGGCAGCATTGGCTTTACGGGTGCCCTCGTGAAGCCGGAAGAACCCACGCCGAAGTTTATCGAACTGGGAACTCCGGCTGGTGGCGATCGCTCTCAGCCTGATGTTGATTTCCGTTTAGCTCAAGGGGTTAGCAAGCGTCGCGAACAGCGCAAGATCTTCAAGCTCACCAGTACCGTTGATAAAACTCAGGTGAATGGGGTGATTGGTGCAGCCTATCGCCAAATCTTTGAACGCAACATTGATCCGTACATCATTGAGAACGAGTTCTCGGTTCTGGAGAGCAAGTTAGGCAACGGCGAAATCACGGTTAAAGAATTCATCGAAGGGCTAGGCTGCTCGAAGCTCTATATCCGCGAGTTCTACACACCGTACCCGAACACCAAGGTGATTGAACTGGGAACCAAGCACTTCCTGGGTCGCGCACCGAAGGATCAGGCAGAGATTCGTAAGTACAACCAAATCCTGGCAGCCGAGGGTCTTCGCGGCTTCATCGGTGCGATGGTGAACAGCATGGAGTACCTACAAACCTTTGGTGAAGATGTGGTTCCCTACAACCGCTTCCCCACCTTGCCTGCGGCGAATTTCCCCAATACTGAGCGCCTCTACGGTCAACTCACGAAGCAAAACAGCGACTTGGTTGTTCCAAGCTTCACTCCTGTGGTTCCCCGCATGGGTGTTCCCGCAACCGTCTCGCTGACGAACGGTAACCCCCTCTACGTCGATCTCGGTCGTACCCCTGGAAATGATGCGATCGCACCCGTAGTGTCCCAACCTACCCGGATTCACCGCAGAACAGCCAATATGTCCGGTGCTGACGTTGAGGCTCTCATTCAAGCCGTTTATCGTCAGGTCATGGATGTGTACTCCGAGGAGATTCCGTCTGAACTGCGAGTGTTTGATCTAGATAACCAGTTCCGGGTTGGCACTTTGTCTGTCCGAAGCTTTGTGGAAGAGTTGATTAGCTCTGAGGTTTATCGTCGCCGCTTCTATGCAGCCTATCCTACGGAGAAAGTGGCAGAATTCCTGCTACGTCATCTCCTTGGCCGCGCTCCGATGAGTGCTGATGAGTTGACAGCACTGAGCCAAACCATCACTCAGCAGAGTGTTGCGGCGGCGGCTAACTCGATCGTGAATGGAACAGAGTACGCCACCTATTTTGGTCTGGATACGGTTCCGTACAAGCGGTTCTAACCTATGATTCCAACATGCGGTATCCCCAGCGGTGCCGCATGCTTGCTTATCCAGTTAGGTATAAACCCCTTGCCATATCGTTTTCTGGTTGCATAAATGTGCGATCGCTGTCACCCATGTCGGCAATGTTTCCCCTGTGGACAGTGCCTTAGGGTTTGGCTTGCTGTACAGACTGAAATCGATTTTCACGGTGTCAGTCAGTACGTGAGAAACTCGATTACATGGCGTTACAAGCGCGTCAATTAGCAGTAATGTGATCGTCCTGATTCAATGATGAATTGAAGGGGCGATCGCTTTTTGTGAGAACTAAAAGCTTGACAAATCGCGGATTTCGTACATCTTTGCAAAAGATGAGGGGATTATTACGAAATATTGCAACCAGGCGAAGTGGGTGAACTAAATGCCGCAAAATATTTCCGGAAGGTAGCTGAGATTAGGTGCTTGTATCTGTGCTGACATCGATCTGGTGATAGAGGCAGACAGGCTCAAATCAGAAACAGTTCTTCAATAAAATTTAGCCAAGCTACACCACCGTCTTACATGGGGTTGATGGCTCAGGTGTTCCATCGCGATCGCCTGTTTTTGCATATTTGGTTACATCTTTTTTCTGGAGGAATCCATCCATGAGCATTGTCACCAAGGCAATCGTTAATGCCGATGCTGAGGCTCGTTATCTCAGCCCCGGTGAACTCGATCGAATCAAAGCGTTTGTTACCTCTGGCGAAAGCCGTCTGCGGATTGCTCAGGTTCTGACCGAGTCCCGTGAGCGCATCATCAAGCAAGCAGGTGATGCACTGTTCCAAAAGCGTCCTGATGTTGTTTCTCCTGGTGGAAACGCATACGGCGAAGAAATGACTGCAACTTGTCTGCGCGACATGGACTACTACCTCCGTCTGATCACCTACGGTGTAGTTGCTGGTGACGTTACCCCTATTGAGGAAATCGGTATCGTTGGCGTTCGCGAAATGTACAAGTCCCTGGGAACTCCCATCGACGCAGTTGCTGAGAGCGTTCGCGCAATGAAGAGCGTTGCAACCTCTTTGATGTCTGCTGATGACGCTGCTGAAGCAGGTGCTTATTTCGACTACGTCATCGGTGCAATGAGCTAGGTTTTAGCCTTGCTTCTTGGACGGTTACTACTCAAAATTGACGACCTCATTTTTTAAGGAAACGAGATCATGCAAGACGCAATTACTTCTGTTATCAACTCTTCCGACGTTCAGGGTAAGTACCTTGACGGCGCTGCGATGGATAAGCTGAAGAGCTACTTCTCCACGGGTGCATTGCGCGTTCGTGCGGCAACCGCTATCAGCGCTAATGCAGCAGCTATCGTTAAGGAAGCAGTTGCTAAGTCCCTGCTATACTCCGACGTTACCCGTCCCGGTGGAAACATGTACACCACCCGTCGCTATGCTGCTTGCATCCGCGACCTCGACTACTACCTCCGCTATGCAACCTATGCAATGCTAGCTGGCGATCCGTCCATCCTGGATGAGCGCGTTCTCAACGGTTTGAAGGAAACCTACAACTCCTTGGGTGTACCCATCGGTTCTACCGTTCAAGCAATCCAAGCGATGAAGGAAGTAACCGCTAGCCTGGTAGGCGCTGACGCTGGTAAAGAAATGGGCGTTTACTTCGACTACATCTCCTCTGGCTTGAGCTAGGGCAGATTCACGAGTTGAATAGTTTTGGATTCTACGGTTTTAGTTAGGATTCATCGCTAGTAACTCAATCACCTCTAGGGCTGGGAAATTTTGGAGACGTTTTAGGGGGCAAATGGCTTCAATGCTATTGGTCTTTAAGCAATCCCCGAATTCCCAGTCCTACGGGTCTAGATCTACGGAACATAGTCCGTAATTCGATACAAATTTGCTTTAGTTGACACATTGAAGGAGAGCGAGATCCATGCGAATGTTTAAGGTTACGGCTTGCGTCCCTAGCCAGACTCGGATTCGTACTCAGCGTGAGTTGCAGAATACCTACTTTACGAAGCTGGTTCCCTATGACAATTGGTTCCGTGAGCAGCAGCGCATCATGAAGATGGGCGGCAGGATTGTGAAGGTTGAGCTAGCCACTGGCAAGCCCGGAACAAACACAGGTCTGGCGTAACGACGAGACGCTAGGTCTTATTAAAGACAAGTTTTTAATCAAAAAGCATACATAACCCTGTAGTGATACAGGTTTTTATGGGATAGCTGTTCTGTAGCGTTGATGAGAGGCTTTTTAGTCTCTTTTTTTTTATCGGAATTGCCATACATCGCCTCAAAAATCGAACCGCCAACTCCGGTCTAGCTCCCCAATGCAGATGCACATAGGAGGCATGAAGGGAGCGATCGCCCCATCCTTCGGGCACATCGACATGATCCTGGGTGTAGCCGTTGAGATGATACAGCGGTTCTGATGGAACATCAGTGAGGCGCGATCGATGAAATTCGTGTCCCCGGACAGTCTCTTGGGGAATCACCAGGCAAGTCTCCCGTTGAGCTGTTGCCTCTCGATATCCCAGGGTTAGGCGATCGCCCATCACTACCGACGTTGACAACACGCCTGCCATTGACCAAGTATTGCGGTCAAAATCTTGGATACGTTGGCAGAGATACATCAACCCTCCACACTCCGCATAGGTGGGGATACCTCTCTGAATTGCCGATCGGACAGCCTGGAGAGCGTTTTTATTGTTTGAGAGTTCCGCCGCGAAGATTTCTGGGAAGCCCCCACCAAAGTAGAGTCCGTGGATCTCGTCCGGGAAGGTTGAATCGCGCAGGGGACTCCAGGGAACAAGATCCGCTCCTAGCGCGTTGAGCAAGTCCAGGTTGTCCGCATAGTAGAAGTTAAAAGCATCATCCTGGGCGATCGCCACCCTAGGCCGACCAGACACCGGTTCCACCGATCCAAACAAGGATGGAATCGAAGACACCTCGGAACACCTCAGCAGCGGTTCCAGCACTGTCCAGTCGAAACAGGTTGCGCCCAAGGTCGCCAACCGCGAAAAAATTTGCTGCGATTCCGGCAATTCTCCCACCGGAACTAACCCTAAATGGCGATCGCGAATCTGAATCTCATCCTGGCGGCGCAATACTCCCAAGATTGGGATATTTAAAGGAGCGATCGCTTCTTTGAGTAAGGCGAGATGGCGATCGCTCCCGACTCGATTCAGCACTACCCCGGCGATCGTTAGGCGGGGATCAAAGGATCGATAGCCGTGGATAATGGCAGCAACCGATCGGGACAGACGGCTACAGTCCAAAACCAGCGCAACCGGAAGATTCAGCAATCGCGCAATGTGGGCTGTGCTTGCCGTTTCACTTGCCCCGGCTCCATCAAATAAACCCATCACCCCTTCGACGATCGCATAGGCAGCCGTACTCGCATGATGGGCAAAGCAAGTGCGGACGTAATCCTCGGAGGTCAAGACCGGATCGAGATTACGGCAGGGAAGTCCGGTGATGCGCTGATGAAACATCGGATCAATGTAATCCGGCCCCACTTTAAAGGATTGAACTCTCTGCGAGGAGGGCGATCGCCGCTGAGCCAATGCCGCCAACAACGCCAACGTTACCGTTGTTTTACCCGATCCACTGCGATCGCCCGCAATCACTAATGCCACGGCCTAACATTTCCCACTCAGCTTTCGGATCATAAGCGACTGTCGGCTTTTCGGCATACCCAGCATTAACGGGCAAAGGTGCGCCGCCAACGATTCACTTGTAGTTCTCCCAAATGCGCCAGGGTTTGCGATTGACTGAGCTGTTCCTGCAAGGCTACAACCTCTTGTTGAAGGCGATCATGGGCAGTTTGGAGGGTTTGGGTATTTAAACGCTGCATCGATAATTCATGCTGAGCATCGTGTAATTGCTGTTGCAGTGCTGATTTTTCCGATTGCCAGGAATCCTGCATGTCCGTCAAATTAGCAATTTTTTGGTGAAGATGATTCAGCGCTTCGGTGTACTCTGTGTCTTTTTGCTGGAGCTGGGCTTGGAGTTGGGCGATCGCCTTTCCGTTCTCCTCAGCTTGAGTATCCAATTTCATCGTTAGGGTCGCCACTGACGTTTCTAGTTTCGCAGCTTCTTTTTGGAGTTTGGTGTGGGCTTTCTTCAGCACTGCATACTCCTCCACTTGAGCTTCCAGCGCTTGAATTTGGGTTTTGTGGGCGATCGCCTCTTGCTCCAAAGTCTGGCACTGCTGATCCGAGGTCGTTTTCGCATCTTGAGCCGTCTTCAGATCTGCCTGTAGAGCTGCGATCTGGTGCTTCAAGTCCTCAAGTTGAGCCTGTAGCGCTTTATTCTCCTCCTGTTGAACGGCAATTTGCCGATCGCGTTCGTGGATCAATGCCTGGAAATCGGGTGAAGCAGATGGAGCAGGCGCTGCCACCGATGCTTGAGGGGGGGCGATCGCTGCTTCTGCTGGGGGTGTTTCTCGTTTTTCTGGAGCGCTTTCGGGCGTTGAAGTCGGAGACGACGATACCGACGCTGAACCCCGTTTAGCCGTCGATGACGACTGGGTTGCCACACGGTTTTGAGCCGTCGAACCTGCCGATTTAGGTTGTCTTCGTTTTGCCATAACCATCCTCCTTGAAGCATCTAAAATTTAATTCGTTCAGCATACAGTAGGGCTGGAAGTCCTCGGTAAAACTTGACATTTTCTACAATCTTGCGTTGCATATAATGGCTGAGGGTTACGAAATCTCACAAAACGTTAACTAACGATCACCCAGTAGGAGGGATGCGCGTGCAGGTATTAGAGACAGTGGCCGGACGGTCGGTTGAAGATGTATTGGCAATTACCCGATCGATTGGCTGGGGGGCTGCCGACATTTTGCGCGCCTTCTACCGTGGAGAAGCGCCCGATGGTGCAGAACTGGATGTTCACGAAAAGAAAGATGGCCCGATTACCGCTGCGGACTTAGCGGCCAACCATTACATTCTGGATCACCTCACAGACGCCTTAGGTCACGACAGCTTTGGCTATCTCAGCGAAGAAACTTACAAAGCCAAAGGAAAGCAAGAACCGTTTCCCGATCCGTGGCTGTGGATCATTGATCCCCTAGACGGAACTCGTGACTTTATTGATAAGACTGGAGAGTACGCACTGCATATTGCGCTGACCCATCTCGGTCGTCCGGTTCTAACCGTGGTTGTTTGTCCCGAACTGGAAAAACTCTACTTTGCGTCCCTGGGCAACGGTGCGTTTGTAGAAACTCCAGACGGCACTGTAAAGCAATTAACTGTTTCCGATCGCTCAAATCCTGAAGATCTCGTGGTCGTGGTCAGCCGCACCCACCGAGACGAGCGGTTTAACAATTTGCTTAAGCAGTTGCCCTGCCCGAAACAGCTTGCGGTGGGTAGTGTGGGTGGCAAGGTTGCGGCGTTGGTGGATCAGCGGGCGGATATCTACATTTCCCTATCGGGGAAGTCGGCTCCTAAGGATTGGGATATGGCGGCTCCTGAGCTGATTCTGACGGAAGCAGGCGGGAAATTCACCTACCTAGATGGTTCACCGTTGCAGTACAACCGGGGAGATGTGAATCAGTGGGGATGCCTGATTGCCAGCAATGGGCATTATCACGAGTCACTGCTTAAAGAGGCCGCCGAGATTTTAGAAAAAATTGACGCAGGCGTGAAGTAGAGACGGATTGAGCCGATAGATCTTCCTTAAAGATCAGGGTTTCGTTGCAAAACCCGCTTCTAGCGTATACCTCTGTTTCTCCAATAGGTACGGGCGGGTTTAGCCGATCGCTTTTGCTTACTATCAGGGTTTCGTTGCAAAACCCGCCCCTGGCGGTATACATCTATTCCCCATAGATACGGGCGGATTTAGCCGATAATTCTTGCCAAATCTTATGATTTCACCATAAAATCCGCCCCTACATACCTAACATTGAATTCATCCAGGTGAATGCTCCTTACAAAATCTGAACAATTTTCTCCGAAGATAGAAGAAATTTCGCGTAGATATTGCTAGAACCCTTGTCAACCTTCAAGGCTTAACCCAAATTTTACCCCGTCTTGGAGTTCAGCTTTGATAAGCTGAGGATGCCGCGCAAGGAATACGACCTCCGAACGATGCATAAGCTTCTCTCTGGTGCGTTGAGTGTTGAACGGTTAACGATTGAGATTGCCGATTTGCCTGAGCAGTTGCAAGGCGTTACCATTGTCCAGCTTTCTGACCTCCATTACGACGGTTTGCGCTTATCGGATTCGTTGCTAGAAGAGGCGATCGCCCATAGCAATGATATTGATCCGGATATCGTTGTTCTCACCGGAGATCACGTCACGGATGATCCGACGCCAATTAATGCCCTTGTCGAACGACTTCAACAACTACGGAGCAAGGCGGGCGTTTATGCCATTCTGGGAAATCACGATATTGTGCCCAGTTTCGCCAAAGCTCAAATCACCGAAGCGTTTGAAGCAGGTGGGATTTCGGTTTTATGGAATGCGATCGCCTATCCCTTCGAAAACGATCTACCCCTAGTGGGACTAGCCGATTATTGGTCACGGGAATTCAATCCCAGCGCCACCCTCGATCAGCTAGATCCCGCAACACCACGGATCGTTCTCTCCCATAATCCCGATAGTGCCGTCCCCCTGATGCAGTGGCGCGTGGATTTGCAACTGTCCGGGCACACCCACGGCGGCCAAATCGTTTTACCGGGTCTAGGGCCTGTCCCCAGTTGGTATCAACAGGTGCGTCGTCATGTTCCTAAGTCATTGCGTCCTTGGATTCCCTACATGCGGGAGGATTGCCATAAGGTGGTGAAGCACTGGGAGTGGGCACAAGGACTCCACACCGTTGGAAAAAACCAGCTTTACGTGAACCGTGGATTAGGCACATTCCCGCCCGGACGGTTGCTTTGCCCGCCTGAATTGACAGTGATTACCTTAGTTCCTCAAAAGATCCCAACTCCTGCAACCGTTGCACCCAAGCAAGCCGTTAGTCCGGTTTAGAAAATGCATCGTGTCCATCCTCTCCTAATCGTGGGGAATGAAGATTCAAGACTTGCAATCCGATCAGTCTGACCGTATTCAGCAAGCCGCTGTACTACTGCTCGATGGGTTTCAGGACTGGCCGAGCGGATGGAAAACCCTAGAGTCAGCGCTAAAAGAAGTTCATGAGTCGCTAGCCGACGCTCGCCTTAGTCGTGTTGCGCTGGATGCAGCCGGACAGGTGATCGGCTGGATTGGCGCGATTCAAATTAATCCCTATCTCTGGGAACTTCATCCGCTGGTCGTCAAGGAGAGGTATCGAGGGCAAGGGATTGGGCGATCGCTCGTCCAAGATTTAGAACAACAGGTGGCATTGCGCGGAGGCGTCACCCTCTGGCTAGGCACCGATGACGATCATGATTGCACATCCCTCTTCGGAACCGATGTGTATCCCAACGTCTTGGAACGCTTGATGCACCTTACCGCCCATCGTGAGCATCCCTGTGCGTTCTATCGAAAAATGGGGTTCAGCGTCGTGGGCGTGTTGCCCGATGCCAACGGCTGGGGACGCCCCGATATTTTGATGGCCAAACGGATGACGCCCAAGGCTTAATATTCGCTTTACCTGAGCTTCACCTCCGTATGACATAGTGTCTATGCGTTGGCGATCGCCTCTCAACTCCGTATTTCTGCGGCTACTGGCGATCGCCCATAGACTCCGCTCTCCCCGTTGGCTAGCCCTACGTTTATTGTCCTTGAATACACTCAGTTAGAGGCTACGCTGCATCGTCAGCACGCAGCAATCAAAGCTGGCATCGTGAACCCACGGTTTCCGACTCCGCCTTTGGAACAGGCAGCCCCGGCAAGAGCGGTGTCCAACCTTTACTGTTGTTTTCGGTGCAATAAAGCAGATATGGCAAGCCTTAACCTGAAGTTCATTGGACGATATTCTACAGGCGTGTTCGATGAGGGAGCCGCACAGATTTCCACCTATGATCCAAACTCGAAGCGCCTCTTTGCTGTCAATGCGGACAGTCAGACCGTTGATGTTTTAGACCTCAGCAAACCCAATAAGCCCAAGCTGGTGTTCACCATTGATGCGTCTAGTTTCGGAGGCGGCTCCGCAAACAGCGTGGCGGTGAAAGACGGCATTTTGGCGATCGCCATTGAAAATAGTGATACCCAAGCCGATGGCAGTGTTGTCTTCTACGACGTTCGCAAAGAGACACCAAAAGTCCTGAAAACAGTCACCGTAGGCGCACTGCCTGACATGCTGACCTTCACACCGGATGGCAGTAAGGTACTGGTCGCTAACGAAGGCGAACCCAGCAGTGACTACACCGTTGATCCAGAAGGCTCCGTCAGCATTATTGATCTCAGTAACGGAATCAAGCAGGCAACCGTTACCACCGCAGACTTCAGGGCATTCAACGACCAACGTGAGAGTCTTCTGAGTGCAGGCGTACGCATTTTTGGCCCTAATGCAACCGTTGCCCAGGATTTAGAACCAGAATACATTGCCGTTTCACCAGATTCCGCTACCGCATGGGTCACACTCCAAGAAGCCAATGCTCTCGCTGTCGTGGATATCGACGCTGGAACGGTTACCAAGATCGTCCCCTTGGGCTATAAGGATTACTCGGCTCCCGGTAACAAACTGGATGCCAGCAATAAAGATGGCAGAATCAATCTTCAGAACTGGCCTGTATTCGGCATGTACCAACCAGATGCGATCGCCTCCTACAAATCAGGCGGGAAAACCTACCTCGTCACCGCCAACGAAGGCGATACCCGTGACTATGACGGATTCAGCGAAGAAGAACGCATTGCCGACGTTATTCTTGACCCAACGGCGTTTCCCAAGGCCGCAGAATTGCAGGCTGAAGCCAATCTCGGTCGTCTTTTGATCACCAATACGCTTGGCGATACCGATGGAGATGGAGACTTCGACGAACTTTACTCCTTCGGTGGGCGATCGTTTTCGATTTGGAACGCGAAGGGCAACCTTGTGTTTGACAGTGGCGACGATTTTGAAAAGCGTCTCGCAAAACTATTGCCGAATGATTTCAACTCCAACAATGACGCCAACCAGTCCTTTGATAGCCGCAGCGATGACAAAGGCCCCGAACCCGAAGGCGTCGTGCTGGGTTCCATTAACGGACGCACCTTCGCCTTTATCGGTCTGGAACGAATCGGTGGCGTGATGGTATATGACATTACTAACCCAAAAGCCGCAACGTTTGTGGACGACGTGAATCCCCGTGACTTCAGCGTTGTCTTCAATGAGGATAGCGAGGGAAATCCGGATCCAACTGCAGAACAGCTCGCAGCCATCGGCGACCTAGGCCCAGAAGGGCTCACATTCATCGCAGCTCAAGACAGTCCTAGCGGCGTTCCCCTGCTCGTGACCGCCAATGAAGTCAGCGGTACCACCAGTGTTTTCGAGATTAACTACAAGCCCCAAGCCTTCGCTACCAACGGCGATGATCAAATCGAAGGAACCCCGAAGGGCGATCGCATTAAGGGCAAGGGCGGAGATGACACCCTGCTTGGCGTCGCTGGAGATGACAAACTCGTCGGCGATGAGGGCAATGACATCCTGATTGGCGGAAAGGGGGATGACGTAGCCAAGGGCAGCGATGGCAGGGATATTTTTGGCATTGGCGATGGTGATGGCGTTGACCTCATCCGAGACTTCCAGGACGGCAAAGATACCCTCGGACTTCTGAATGGTCTCTCCTTTGGCAGTCTGACCCTAGAAAACGATGGCAAGTTTGCCCTGATTAGCGCCGATGGTAAAGTACTCGCTGAGCTGAAAGGGGTAGACTCAAACGATTTAAGTCGTTCTGATTTTACGAAGCTGTCGATCTAATTGAGCCTGAAGCGTTGATCCGATGCGGTGGTGTGCCCTACACCACCGTTTTTTATGGTTTAGCGACTATGGAATTTCTTGTGCAACCCAGAAATACTTTTGTTTTTCTACTCCCCATCCCCATGCCAGGTACTATGGATTTTGATGTCTCAACGGAATTTATAAATCTTTAGTAAATCATCGTGGCAGGCGTTTACTCTTGACCAGTCGTTGGGAATATTGATTCAATAAGCAGTTTTCTGCTTCAGGGTGTTCATCCAAGTTAGACATATCTTAGACATATCACGGATTGATTGGGTCTGAGCCGTAGACCATAATGCTGAGCGATCGCAGTCTATTGAATCCGTACATGGCGCTGAAGTGTTTCGTAGGCTTCATAGGGCAGCCGCGCATTGCCAGATGAAGCTCTCTAATGGTGATCATTGTGATCGGGTTTGCAGTCTTGACATTGAACACTGCACCCTTGTTGGGCATCTCGCTCATTTGAATCTGGGGAACTAGTTCTTGAGTCAGCTTTCAGGCTCTACCATGACAAACGATTCCACCGATAAGGCTCTGTATGATCAGGGGCGCAAGCTCTATAAGCTCGGTCGCTATGAAGTGGCGATCGCCAAATTTGATAAGCATCTGGCACGCCATCCCGATGACGCCGAGGCGTGGGCCTATCGGGGACATGCTCTCTCGGCCTTAGAGATGCTGCCAGAATCCTTGGAAACCTTTGATCGCGCCATTCGGATTAAATCAAAGCTCGAAACGGCTTGGCATGGTAAAGGTGTGGTCTTAACCAAACTCGAACGCTACAAAGATGCAGTACAAGCCCTGGATCGGGCAACCACACTGGAACGCCAGGATTATCGTGCCTGGTACAACAAAGGTCACGCCTACGTAGGCATGGGACGCCACAAAGATGCGATCGCCTGCTTCGACAAAGCGGTAGAGATCAAACCCGAAAACTACCACGCTTGGTACAACAAGGGGTAGCCCTTTTAGCACTCCATCGCTATGAAGATGCCCTGACCAGCTTTGACATCAGCCTTTCGATCCAACCGAAGTGCTACTACGCTTGGAATTCTCGCGGCCTAGTGCTGGCAAAACTAGAACGGCATGAGGAGGCGATCGCCAGTTTCGATCGTTCGATTCGAGCCAAGTCCGACAATCCTCAAGCTTGGTATGGCAAAGCTCGCTCCTGCGCTGCGCTGGGCGATCTTTCCTCAACAGTTAATAACTTGTATCGAGCCATGATTCTCAGCCCGAACCTGTATAAAGTAATGGCAAAAACGGATTCTGAATTTGACACCATGCGCCATGATCAGAGGTTTCAGGCACTCATGAATACCAGTGGTTAATGTGCCCCAAAACGTCCAACCGCGTATTTTCTAAGCGTGATTAAGCTATAAAAAACTCCGGACAACCCGACCGGAGTACATCACATTTAGGGAGACTTCTGTAATGGAGTTTTGGGAGACTCTATTACCACATTGAGGCTGTAGACAAGAGTTGGCGCAAAACCAACCCTCTATGCCCTTATTTGTAACACAATGTAAACAACTATTGCAATTTTTCACGATGGTTGTAGGCGCTTCTAGCAGCGCTGGGCGATCACCGCATAGAAAGGATCGCCGCTCGGCATCCCCAACAGTTGGAACAGAGAGGGCAACGGAGGCTTGCGCTCAATGACATCTGGCGGACTGAATCCGGCAACCGCATCAAAATAGCCTTTTACAAGCTGAACCCGCCCTTCTTCGGTATTGTCCCGCCAGATCTGGATCGCCTTTTGGTAAAACATCCGGTTTGAGAAGCTGACGATCGCCAGTCCACCGGGTTTCAGCACCCGATAGATTTCGCTAAAGATCGCTTCGGGATATTGCAAATACTGAACTGACACCGTGTTCAGCACCGCATCAAAGGAGGCATCGGGGAACGGTAGTTTTAAATCTTGGTTGAGATTTTGAACGAAATAGTGATCCAATCGTGGGTTTTTAGCCAGTTCCTCTGCATTCAGGCCATGCCCTTCCACATGGGCAAATGCCATCTCATCAGGCAAATGGGACACCCAACTGCTCATCAGGTCAAGAATGCGAGTGTTGGGCGACAGGCGATCGCGATACAGATCCGTAAGCTGGCGAATAAACCCGTCGTCTACGTGGGTGACAAAGCGGGGATAGTCGTAAAAGAACAGATCATTAGTTTCATCAAGTTTGCTGCGGTGATCAGGACGAAGCAGCATAGGGCAGATCGGGCAACGCTACACCTCTTAGTCTAAAGATGTTGTGAAATATTAAGCAAGCGACGGATAGGGCGATCGCCCATCCCATCAAATTCGGTTCATCCATGATTCATCCGTCGTGGAGGGGCGGGTTTTGCCTTTAAACCTTGATGCTGGCTGGGTTCAAGCTGCTAAACCCGCCCGTATAGATAATGGGGATTTCCGTAGATTTGATATCACGTCAAAATCGTGCCGCCCATCAGTTTCTGGTAGCGGTAGACCAGTTCCTTCAGCAAAACCGGATGGGATTGCAGCATCGGGTCGGTCTGGGTGAGGGCTTCGGCGGCCTGCCGCGCAATATCCAACACCGCCTGATCTTCGACCAAACTGGCGAGGGCAAAGTCGGGCAATCCGGACTGACGAGTTCCTAGCACCTCCCCTGGCCCCCGGAACCGCATATCCATTTCCGAAATAAAGAAACCATCCTGTGACTGTTCCAGCACTTTCAACCGCTGGCGTGCTGTTTCCGCCTTGGAATTGCTCATTAGCAAACAGTAGGATTGATCGGCTCCCCGTCCGACCCGTCCCCGCAACTGGTGGAGTTGGGACAGCCCGAAACGTTCCGCGTGTTCAATCAACATTACGCTGGCGTTCGGCACATCAACCCCGACCTCTACCACCGTCGTGGACACTAGAATGTGAGTTTTTTGATCCCGAAATTGGGCGATCGCCTCTTCTTTTTCCGCTGACGACATCCGCCCGTGCAGCAAGCCCACTTGAAACTCTGGAAACACGATCTCCTGCAAGCGATGAAATTCCTCAATCGCCGAACGCAGATCCAGCTTTTCCGACTCATCCACCAACGGCAATACCACATACACCTGGCGACCCTGGGCAATCTCGCGCCGCATTAGATCATAGGCATGGGCGCGATCGCGTCCCCCTAGAACCGTCGTTTGAATCGGTTTCCGTCCGGGGGGCAGTTCGTCAATTTGACTGACATCGAGATCTCCGTGGAGGGTTAAGGCGAGGGTGCGTGGAATCGGGGTTGCGGTCATGGTCAACACGTGGGGGCGATCGCCTTTTTGCTGAAGTTTTGCCCGTTGTGCCACACCAAAGCGATGCTGTTCATCAATCACCACCAGTCCCAACTGCTGGAATTTCACCGGATCTTCGATCAGGGCATGGGTACCAACGAGAAGCGGCAATTCCCCGGTTTCCAGTTCCTGATGAATTTGGCGACGCTTAGCGGTGCGGGTTGATCCCGTCAACAATTCCACCGACAGATGCAGCGCATTAAACCAAGACACAAGCTTGTGGTAATGCTGTTCCGCCAAAACCTCTGTCGGAGCCATAAACGCCGCCTGATATCCCGCCTGGATCGCCGCCAGAATCGCCACCACGGCTACCACGGTTTTTCCAGATCCCACATCTCCCTGGACGAGGCGATTCATAGGGATCGGTTGCTGGAGATCGTTCAAAATATCGTTCACGACTCGCTGCTGAGCATCGGTGAATTTAAACGGCAGAGTTTCATAAAACGCGTCGATCAGCTCGCCTGTGGGAGCCAGTACGACGTTCGTTTGTTCCTGTCGCTGCTGCGCCCGTCGTTGCAGCAAACCTAATTGCAGGTAGAAAAATTCGTCAAACACTAACCGTCGTCGTGCCGCTTGCAGAGCCTCCTGATCTGGGGGGAAATGGATGTGGGCGATCGCCTCCTGAATCCCGATCAGGCCATAGTCCTGGCGAATCTCGTCGGGCAACGCCTCCGGAATGCGGGCGATCGCAGGCAACGCCCCAACCACCGCTTTTCGCACCACATCCGCCGAAATTCCTTCCGAGAGGGGATAGATCGGCACAATCCGCCCCACCGTTAGGGAATCAATGCTGCTCTCTACATGATCGATCAGCTCAATTTGCGGTTCTTCCAGCGTGATCCCGTACTGATTCTGCTTTACCAATCCAGAGGCCGCCACCGTTGCCCCTTTGGGATAGAGGCGCTTTTGCTGTTCCTGCCACCCACGATTGCTAAACCGCTTTCCGGCAAAGAAACGGCTGACCCGCATTTGTCCAGAGGGATCCCGCAGGGTCAGCTCAAAAATCGATAGCTTTGAATTCCGGGGACTGGTGAAACAGTTGCAGCTTTTCACCGTTGCAATGATCGTGACCGTTTCCCCCGGCACTAGATCTTTAATATTGACCTGTCGTGCATAGTCGATGTGGTCACGGGGATAGTAGTAAAGCAGATCGCGAACGGTGTAGAGGCCAAGTTTGGCTAGGCGATCGCTATTTCGTGCCCCAACGCCTGGAAGATAGGTCAGGGCTTGGTCTAGCTCTATCGGGGTGCGCGATCGCACTACTGGTGCAGTTCGTGGGGTTGTGGCTTGTTTGGGGGTTGATCCATGATTCGTTGCACCAGACGGTTCGGCTGTCCGGGAGGATTGAATTGTGGCGGACTCCGTTAACCGCTGCGCCTGATAGATGAAGCGACGGGTATCGGCGACGAGATGCTGGCGTTGGGCAAAGCTGAGATCGGCATACTCGCCATACTGACGGGCAAGGGTCTGACAGCGATCGCGCTCCGCAGAGGGTAGCGTTTCCGGGGGCTGGGCAAGGCTCAATTGCAGGAATTCACTAAATTGGTACTGCTTCCCCATGAGGTTGTTAAACCCCTGCTCAGCCTCGTACCTTAGTGCTTTTTGGAGCCTTAACCAGTCCATGAATCCTATGTCCAAGCCTCTTTAAGTATAGATCACCTGTACTTATAACAGCCGTTCATACGGGTGGTGAGATATAGGAGTCCCCCCCTGCCCTACGCAACCCTTCAGTTGCGACGCCCAAGATCTTGAGGTGACTTTGCGTTGTTCAACACATCAACACCAAAGCGTAACACTTCATTGCAGAGACAGAATTTTTCGGCAGTTCCCGTGATAACGTCTATAACGTTGACTTTTAACAAAAGTAACTTTGTCCCTAGGACAAAGCTCTTGAGAGGAAGCAAGTTTAATGTTGACATCTGATTTTCAATCTAGCTCAGCAGCGCGCGAAGATTTCAGTGAATACGTTGCCCACCTTCAACTTCACATGACCCTGCAAGCTCGGAACTTGGTTCCACCCATGCGGGATGCAGCAGACAGTCGTGAGCAACTCTTGTATCAAACCCAAGCCACATTCGAGAAGTTTATTTCTCGCCAAGGTCGATAGGCATCCCAGCAACGGTTTACACACGGGTCACCCCATTTCCGTTGATTGGCTTGCTGCAAGAAAAAGTTTTTTAGGCAAAGCCCGCCCTTATGCGGGCTTTACTAGTTTTACCAGGGGGGGGTCTACTGAGGACTGTAATACCCCTCATAGGATGATGATGAGTCAGACTCCTGGGGAGCCAAACCTCTAGCCCGACGGAACGCTGCCCGTGCATCTTTCCAGTTGGCGATCGCCGCCTGTGCCTCACCATACAGCGGACGTCCCGGTGCAATCTGCGACGCAATATCGATAGCGACCGAGTACCACTCCCGCATGGCGTACCCATAGGCGCGATCGAGAATTTTCCGATCCTCGGCAATGGCCGCATTGTCAATCGTGGTTTGCCAGGTATTGGCTAAGGACTGTGCCTCGTCGTAAAGCGCCCGCTTGGGCTGAATTCGTTTTGCCGCCTCAATGGCTTCTGATAACCGTCCCTGATTCGCCAAGGCGATCGCGTCATCCAGGAGCGGCTGATCTTCGATGCGTTCAATCTCCAGCTTCCAGTGGGCAATGGAGGTTTGCGCCTCTAGGCGGAGGGCACGCCCCTGCTGGACTTGGCTGGCCTCCGCGATCGCCGCTTGCAGCATCGGGATCGTCCGTTGTCCCGCCATCCGATAGGCGCGATCGAGAATCGGGCGATCTTCCAAGCGTTCAATTTCCAGCTTCCAGTGCGCCATCAGCGTTTGAGCCTGCACCCGCCGGGGGCGATCGCTGCCGATCTGACTCGCCTGCTCAATGGCAAGTTGATAGGTCGAACGCTGCCCCGCATCGGCAAACCAGTCCGCCACTTTTAGATCTAGTAAATCCTGCAACTGTTGCTGCCACGCCTTCGCCTGTCCCTGGGCATCGGCGTAGAGCGGACTTTGGGGATCAATCTGACGCGCCGCCGCGATCGCCGCATTCAGGTTCCACATTTCCTGAAGCGAGGGCATCCACGATTGGTTCTGGGCTGACCTTGCCCAATATTGCGCGTGGCTATAGAGAATCAGATCCGTAGCCTCTGGAAACGCTTTGGTGGAAATCGGGATTTGACGAATCAGATCGACTGCCGTGCTGATATTGCCTTTCTGCCAGTGATCCATCCCCACATTCAGCAATGCCTGACTCCAGCGCTCCTGATCCGTTTGAGCCGTTTCCCAGACAAACGTATTCGGCGAGATGGTGCGTGCAACCGTAATCGCCTTGCCAATATCCGTCAGCTTATTGGTGGCGGCCAGCTTCCGGGCTTGGTCAAGCACCTGCCAAGCCTGCTTTTCATCCACAATCCGCTGTGCTAGGTAGTCGGCCTGTTTCTGTCGCCAAAAATCGTGATGGAGCCGACCCAGATCTAACAGTTTTTCATTCGCCAACGGCCAGTTGCGTGCCTTAATCGCCGCTTCCGCTGCTTTATAGATCGTCTCACCGTTCTGCCATTCCGCCTGCCAATCGGCGATCGCCTGCTGAGCATCGGCATAGACTGCACTATTGCGCGGAATATGGCTCGCGACACTAATCGCGCTGTAGGGATCACTCTGATCAAATTTATCGTTGGCGATCGCCAGTAACGCCTTTGACCACTGGGTTAGCGCTTCCTGGCCTTCTCGATACAGCGGATGTTCTTCCGTCCATCCCTGCACCAGATTAATACCTGCCACCAAATCATTCACTTCGCCGGATTGGGCGGCCTGCTGAGCACAATAGAGCTTATCAATCTCTGGAGATAATGCCGACAGTGCTTGACAGTCGGGGGCAGGGGGTTGATGAGCCAACGTCAAAAAAGCGATCGCCCCCATGCTACTCGATAGGGTCAAAATACCGAGCCACAAGGTCGGAACCCCCCACAGTTTCCGCAATGAGTGCCGCGCTAGCTGTCCAAGATCCTGGGCTTTGTGGGCGATCGCCGCTGGGGAAGGTATGCGCTGAGCTACCGACTGAGCCATGGGCTCCGTTGCCTGCTTCGTATGCAACCATAGGGGCTGAATCGCGTTTTTCTTTGGGCGAATTTGTGGACGAACGCGGGATCGGTGTTGACCCGATTTGGCTTTGGGTAAAGCACTGCTTTGCTCCGATTGACGCAACAGGTCGGGAACCTCGGTTAACGCAGATAAGTCCTGCGGGAGTTTTACACCTTGGAGAGGAGATACCCCAAAATCTACATTATTAAATCGATTAAATCGTTGATCTGAGGGGACAGGTTTAGGCAGCGACGGTTTCAAAGGCGGAATCGCCGCAGGATGAGACGGATTACGTCCATTACGCTCATTGGTTCTACCCCGATCAGTCCGCCTGTTGGGCGATCGCGCGGCGGATTTACCCTGCTGACGAGCCTCTGGTGCAGACGCGGGGGATACCACAGACGCCCCAGATGGCCATGGAGCAACCGATGGATCCTTCAAGCCGTTCCGTGCATCAGGCTCTGGCGTATTCATACGAGCCTCTGGAGTCGGCATTGGCTGAAAGCCAACCCCGTACGGAGCCGTTTCCGAAACGTTTGGCAGATTCGGTATTTCAATCCAGACTTGCCCTTGGGATTGCCGACTCGATGTCGAGTCAATCTCAAAACTGATATGGGCTCCAGTGACATCTGGTCGATCATTCATTGGCTTGAAACAACTTTTAACCCAAATGATTACGAACGTCGCAACACTTCTTTACATTTTCTCAAAATAGCGCCAGCAGACGACGGGCGACTGCTCAAACCTGCGAGTCATCTACTTTTACACCCCTCCCCCAGAACCAATATTGATTTAGCCTGTCAAACGAGAGGGATCGAGAACGCATCCTCAAATCAGGGCTGATGTCCTGATCTTCAGTACATAGCTTTAGGTATCTCAGGTTTATCCAAGCGCTACCCTTAGGGATGTAGGCGAAATATTCCCTAGTTATACACCGTCTGTAGAGTTTGGAGTATGTTTACAGCGCTTCCTTAGCATTCGTCCACACTTTCTATAGTATTCCCCCATGGCGTCAGCAGTGCGATCGCCCTGTCTTTAGCCGTTAGCCCTACATTTCCTGCACAAACACCAGTCGTTGCCCAGCATTGCTCCCCGCTCCTTGGCGTAGTCTTAAGAACTGTAACGGGAGCATCTTATGTATCTATCGCTAGAACCATGACATCCATTCCGTGTTTACGCTGATCCCCCTCTGACCGCTCCTCGCCATTCCCGTAGAAAGACGATGGTGACACCTGAGCAATATTCAGAGAATAGGCACAAATGAAGCATGTTGGTGTCTTAGATGAAGGCTAATCAATCGTCCCTCCGCTCCCACAGTCTAGAATTGCTGATGCAATATCAGCAGCGGCCAACCGTGGCACTGCGTAACAAGCTTGTGCGACTCAATGCAGGTCTAGTCCGTAAGATTGCCCATCGGGTTAGTCAACAATGTCTTGAGCCCTACGAAGATTTGGAACAGATTGGCTATATGGGTTTGATTCGCGCCGTCGAGCGTTTTAATCCCAGTCAAGGCTGTGCATTCAGCTCCTTTGCGGTTCCCTATATTCGCGGCGAAATGCTCCATTATTTACGCGATCGCGGTGCAGCCGTGAAAGTGCCCCGTCGCTTACAAGAAATGCAAAAAGAAGCCCACCGACTCCAACAGAAGATGACCCGGAGCCTCGGACGGGAACCATCCGAAGCAGAAATGGTTGAAGTCATGGGAATCTCGGTTCAGGAATGGCGCGATCTCAAGATTTCTCTCAAGAACCGTTCGCCGCTCAGCCTTGATGCGTTGGTGAGTCAGCAAATAGACTCGCAAATGACCCTGGGCGACCTGTTGCCGGATCAATATTCCCAAAACCTCCAAAACCTGGAAGAAGAACGCCAACTTCTGCAAGGAGCACTAGCGCAGTTGGAAGACAAGACTCGCGCAGCAATTGAGTATGTGTTTTTCAAAGGCATGTCTCGTAAAGAGGTTGCCAAGCACATTGGGGTCAGCCCCATGACCGTATCGCGACGCATCCAGCGGGGGTTGGAGCAAATGGTGGCGCACTTGCAGCCTCAAACGCTGCGGACAGAACCATAAACCGTTCCTCTCCTAAGACCACGAGCAACAGAACGCTCTCTAGACATCTTCATGAGCACTCCGCTCCCTTTGGCAGGATTTTCTACACCAGTAGAGTCCTGCTTTTTTTACATGGTTAAACGATCGCCCCTTCAGAGTTGGTAGCCAAGCTGTCCGCAATCCTTTAGAATGTTGTTTGATCAGCAAATATGCTGCATTGCGGGATGTAGCGCAGCTTGGTAGCGCACTTCGTTCGGGACGAAGGGGCCGCAGGTTCGAATCCTGTCATCCCGATTCATGTTCGCCCTTGATTTTGAGTTGCCATGAATCGCTCTTCCTCCTCTCCTCTGCCGTTGGATATTATGCTTGGAGTGGCAACCATTCCACTTCTAGTAGGGCTAGTGAGCACAAAGCTGATAGCGCGGACTGTGATCGAGCTTGGACAGGCCAGCGAAGAAATTTTCCGGGGCGATCGCCTCCCTCTCCTCAACCTTTCGAATGCATCCACTTCAACGCAATCCTCTCAACCTTGAGGTGATGATCTACGGAGGTTTTACGAGGCTAGTATTTCAGTTGATTCCAAGCGCTTCAGAGTGTTACGCTTTAGCGGCAGGCATAGTGCTTGCACCTATTAAAGTAAAAACTTTGTTTATGCAAGATATCTGCGTTACTGAAGCAAACGCTATTTTCTCTTAAGCTCAAACTACCTAACTTGCTGTTGATTCAAGCACCCAACCCAGTTAAGAGACATATGCTGCTGCTAATAAAACGGAGTTGTCTTAAGTCGCTTGCTCGTTACAACTCATTATCTAACAATATTGGGGTAGACCAATATTCTGGTCGGTTCCTCCCAGTTTCTAAGGATTATCACGTTTAAGTTGAAATTCGCTTACGTTTCTACCCAGGCGTCAGCCTACTAGCTCTACCCACAGTCTCTTGCTTCCGTTTTTTAATATTGCTGACGTTCGCGCCTACATGTTCTATCTCAATCCGCGGTATTGTTGCCAGGGCAGACTATGAGTTCAATTCTTCAATCCTCCGATGACGCCTTCCGTTCTTCTGGTGCAGTAGTAGAGGACAAATTAATGTTGGACGATCAAAATTCTGATCTCTCAAATTCGTCATCCTCTGATCTACTGCTACGACGGCGTATCAAAATGGTCGAAGACTTATGGGAAAGCGTCCTTCGTGAAGAATGTGGACAAGAACTCGTCGATCTCCTACAAGAGTTGCGATCGCTCTGTTCCCCGGAAGGGCAAGCCGCTAGTACTCCAGAAGCGAATGCCCTCCAACTGGTCGAGCAGCTTGATTTAAATGAAGCCATCCGTGCTGCCCGCGCCTTTGCCCTATATTTCCAGCTCATCAACATTGTAGAGCAACACTACGAACAGCGAGGGCAGCAGCAGCAGTATCGTGAAGATAGCGAACGGCTTACTGCAGTGTATGCCGCCATGGAAGAAGAACCTACATCTGCCAACAGCGAAAATCCATCTAGAGGAGCGCAGGCTGAAATTCTTCAAAAAACTCTCCAAGACTCGATGATGGTTCGGCGCGAGTCACGCACCCTACAGGGACTTTTTCCAAAACTTCGCAGCCTGAATGTTCCTCCCCGCCTCATTCAGCGCCTCGTCGATAAACTAGACATTCGCCTCGTCTTCACGGCCCACCCAACCGAGATTGTCCGTCATACCATTCGAGACAAGCAGCGGCGCATTGGTCACATCATGCGGCAACTGGATCAAATCCAGGACGCCTCTGCGTCCCATGTCGCCTACACATCCTGGGAAGCAGACGAGCTCCGCAATCAGCTCACTGAAGAGCTCCGACTTTGGTGGCGGACTGATGAACTCCATCAGTTTAAACCAACGGTGCTAGATGAAGTCGATTACACGCTGCACTACTTCAATGAAGTCCTCTTCGATATTGTTCCCCATCTCTACCACCGCTTTGAGCGGGCATTGCACAGTACATTTCCTCGGCTGCGTCCGCCTCGCCCTGATTTCTGTAAGTTTGGGTCATGGGTAGGTTCCGACCGGGACGGCAACCCATCAGTAACACCAGAAGTAACGTGGAAAACGGCCTGCTATCAGCGAAGCTTAGTCCTTCAAAAGTATATTCAGTCCGTCAAAAATCTAACGCAGCTTCTCAGCATGTCGCTGCATTGGAGTGACGTTCTTCCTGAGCTGCTGGAATCCCTAGAGCAAGATCAAATGCATTTTCCAGCCGTTTACGAGCAGTTGGCCATTCGCTACCGCCAAGAACCCTATCGATTAAAGCTAGCGTACATTCAACAACGGCTGGAGAACACCTACGACCGCAACATGCAGCTTTATAACGGGGATGGCTTCAAAGACGATATTCCTGTCAATTCCAACACCATGTATACCAGCGGCGAGGATTTCTTAGCAGAACTTCGTCTCATCCACCGTAGTCTCAAGGAAACGGGACTCAGTTGCCAAGCGTTGGATAACCTGATCTGTCAGGCTGAAATCTATGGCTTCAACCTTGCTCACCTGGATATTCGGCAAGAAAGTTCTCGCCACTCCGATACGGTCAATGAAATCGTAGAGTATCTTGGCATTCTCGATTGCCCCTACGATGAGATGAGTGAAGAAGCCCGGACAGCTTGGCTGGTTCAGGAACTCAAAACCCGCCGACCGCTGATTCCGAGCGAGCTACCCTTCTCCGATAAAACGTCAGAGACCATTCAGACCTTCCGCATGGTGCGTCGCCTGCATCAGGAGTTTGGTGTGCCGATTTGCAATACCTATGTCGTCAGCATGAGCCACCATGTCAGTGACTTGCTAGAGGTACT
>JACYMB010000169.1 GCA_015272205.1 Synechococcales cyanobacterium T60_A2020_003
GCTATCATCGTCGTTCGATTGCTGAAACTACCATGTTCCGCTTTAAGACTATTTTTGGGGGCAATCTCAGTGCACGTCAATTTGACAATCAAGCCGTGGAATTGTTCATCAAATGTGTTGCGCTCAACCGCATGATTCAGATCGCTAAACCCGATAGCTACAAGGTTGAAGGTTAATACCAGGACACTCTCAAGGCGAACCTGACCGTTTTTCTAATCATGCAACAAAGCCAGATTATGTGTTAAATACTCTTTGAAGCGCATACAATAATGACATACACCTGCGTAGAAGGGACAAACCTATGGCAGATGCTTCAAGTATTGTTCAACAAAATTTACTGGATGCAAAGGCGAAACTTCTTGCCCAAGAACAAGAGGTTTTAGCGCAACTCGAACAGATTCGGAAGGGTATTGAGAGTATTGAAACCACCATCGATGTGGTGTGCGGTGACGGCTCAATCGTTCCGGTCAAGACAAAGTCAACGAAGGTAGCTAAAGCAACGGCAACGACTTCAGCATCTGTATCATCATCTGCGGATACCAACGGTGCAGCACCTAAATCAGCAGCACCTGTTCGTAAAACAGCGCGTGGACCAGCAAAATCCACGAAAGCTCCTAAGGCCACAGCAAAGCCCTCTACGAAGAAAGCGGCAAAGGCATCCAGTGGCAGAGTGCTGAAGCGTAATAATGCAGGATGGCAGTCTTACCTGCATGATGAGTTCAAAGATATGGCACTTACCGAAGTTGTAGAGACGGTCTTTTCTCGTTCTCCGAAAACGGCCATGAGTTCCGCTGACCTGATTGACAAGATTTTTACGTCTGACATTCCCAAAGCAGAGCGCACGGCAGCACGCGATCGCCTGCTGAATATTTTGTCCATTGGAGTGAGTGAAAACAAGTGGTATCGGGTTAAGCCTGGTCAGTACAGCATCTCGAAAGATGCTCAGTAGAGCGACCCCGTTTTGATGACGGCCTATGGCATCACAGACACTTCTTGATAGGGCATCTCGCTCAAGCGAGCGTCTGATATAGATCAAGTTTGACAACCTGTTAGCAGTGTCAGGAGCGTGTCAAGCACTGCTATAGATGCCATAAGGTGAATAGATAAAAGGTGCGATCGCCCTTCACAACATTCTATTGACCGTATGTCTGTGAATGAGAGCCATGCCAAAGCGTGGCTCTTTTTGCGTTGGGTTTGGAGAAATATTAATTTTCTCTACGTCTTGAGCAATGCGGTGTGTTTAGCACTGGAGACACTCTGTAAAGTGACTGATAGCAATGCTTTAGAGCGATCGCCTCTTTGCTATATGCCTCCGTGCAGACTGCTTTACTTACGCTCAAACCTACACTTTGTCACAAATTGCATTACTGCATCCCTTCTCCGCTCAGGCATAATTTAGAAGTGCATCGGGCGATCGCACTTTTTACCGTGAGCGCTCATGGCAAGAATTTAAGCGAGATCTCATGAATTTTCTTTCTAACCTAAAGCAACTCTTGAACAGACGTCGTTTAGGATCATGCCGCCCCTTGCGTTTCGTTAGCGTTCTGATCGCCCTTGTGGTGAGTATCTCTATCGCGATCGTACCCGCCGTTTCTCAGCAGCCTGTGACCCTGCGTCTATTGATGACGGCACCCGACGTTCCGGCTTGGAAGAACACGCTTGCTAAGGATTTTGAGGCCGCCAATCCAGATATTCGCCTTGATATCGTCGAAGGGCCTAATTTCACCAATCTCATTGAGGATCTCTATACGTCAGCCTTTCTGCTGGGCAACGCTCCCTACGACATCATTTATATGGATGTGATTTGGACGCCAAAGTTTGCAGCGGCAGGCTGGTTGGAGGATCTAACGGCTGAGTTTTCCGAAGCGGAACTCTCAGCCTTTTCAGCCCCTGATGTGGACGGGGGGCGGTATAACGGTCGGCTCTATCGCATCCCAATTCGTTCCGATGCAGGGATGCTTTACTACCGTAAAGATCTGCTGGCGGAGGCCGGACTCAATCCTCCCGCTACGTTCGGGGATATCTTAGACTTTTCAAAGATTGCCCAGGATAAAGGGTTAGTGCAGTGGGGCTATCTGTGGCAAGGTCGCCAGTATGAGGGAGCCTCGGCAATGTTCGTGGAGGTTTTAAAGGGATTTGGCGGATTTTGGGTCGATCCCGATAGCTTAGAGGTGGGGCTGGATCAACCGGAAGCGATTGAGGCGGTTGAGTTTTTGCTGGGCACCATTCAAGAGGATGTGTCGCCGCCCGGTGTGACCACCTACATTGAAGAAGATACCCGCCGAATTTTCCAAAACGGCAATGCCCTCTTCCTGCGGAGTTGGCCCTATGTCTGGCCGCTGGCAAACCAGGACGACTCCAACGTGAAAGGCAAAATTGCGATCATGCCGTTAGTCGGTACGCCAGGGCATCCCGGTGGATCGTGTTTGGGCGGATGGGGACTGGGCATTGCAAAAACGAGTACCCACAAAGAGGAGGCACTCCGTTTAATGCGGTTTATTACCCGGCCTGAGATCCAGAAAAAATACATCTTAGAAGCGGGCTATGTGCCCAGCGTTCGTTCCCTTTTCACCGATCCAGAGGTCGTGGCTCAATATGGTCATTACCCGGAGTTATTGGGCGTGATCGATAATGCCGTGTTGCGTCCACCGATCGCCCAGTATGCCCAAGCATCGGATATCTTGCAGCGCTACCTGAGTGCTGCCCTGACCCGACAAATGACCGCCAGTGATGCCATGACAGCAGCAGCAGCAGAAACCAGACGGCTTCTGGATGCAGGTCAAAACGGGCGATCGCCCACTTAAACAGTTATGCCCTACCAAAGACGAAGACTCCCCTCTGACGTTATTACGGACTGAGACAGCCCCATGACTGGAAACTCTCGATCATCATCCTCCCACCCTCCATCCATACAAGATATAGAAAGACGGATTGGCAGCTATTTTCTGCTGCCTGCGGTGCTGGTGTTGGTGTTAGTGTTTGGCTATCCAATTCTGCGATCGTTCTGGCTAGGATTCTTTGCCCAAAATTTGGGAACGGGTCTAGAACCTGTTTTCATTGGCTTAGATAACTATGTACGGATTGCGGGCGATGGTCATTTTTGGCAGACCTTCTGGAACACAGTGCGGTTTACAGTGGTGTCGGTGACGCTGGAACTGATGTTAGGACTGGCGATCGCCCTGGCTTTAAATACTAGCTTTCGGGGACGAGGCACGGTACGCACCATTGCCATTATTCCCTGGGCCTTGCCAACCGCATTGATTGCCCTCGCATGGACCTGGATTTTTAACGATCAGTACGGAGTCGCCAACGATATTTTGCTGCGCCTAGGTCTCACTGAAACCGGGGTGAACTGGTTGGGACAACCTGTTACAGCCAATGTTGCCATTATCATTGCCGACGTTTGGAAAACGACCCCCTTTATCAGTATTCTGCTCCTGGCCGGACTGCAAGCCATCCCCCAGGATTTGTACGAAGCTCATGCGCTGGATGGAGCCTCTCCGTGGCAAAGCTTTGTCAACATTACGCTGCCGTTGCTGATGCCGCAGATTTTGGTAGCGACGCTGTTCCGGGTCGCCCAAGCCTTTGGGATTTACGATCTGATTCAGGTGATGACGGCAGGCGGCCCCGGTGGCTCAACTGAAATGATTGCGCTCTATATCTATGCTAACGCCATGCGGTATCTCGATTTTGGCTATGCATCGGCGCAGGTAGTCGTCACCTTTTTGCTGTTGGCGATCGCCATTTTAGGCTTTAGCCTCCTCTTTCTCCGTCAGCGTTCCACCCAGCAGTAGGACAATAGATCTATGGCATCTCCCAGACAGGCATCTAGACAGGCATCGACCCATTCCCAAAAACCTGCTTCGGTCACGCCCGGTCGCATTCTCTTTGGGGTGGCGATCGCGGCGATTTGTATCTTCTGTTTAGCCCCAATCCTGTGGCAGGTACTCACCTCCTTTAAGGTCAATGCCGATATTGCCGCCATTCCCAATATCTATGTCCCAACGCGGCTAACGCTACAACATTATATTGAGTTGTTTAGTCGGCAGCCGTTTCTACGCTACATCTTCAATAGTACGTTTGTCGCTGCTGTCACCACCCTGGTTTGTCTCGCCATTGGAACCCCGGCAGCCTATTCCTTGGCGCGGCTCCGTCCCCATGCGGGGCGATGGGTGCAGGTGGGTATTTTGATGGTGACCTTATTTCCTAGCATTTTGCTCTTGCAAGGATTGCTGCAAATTGTGCAACTGCTCAACATTGGCAATACCTATTGGGCCTTGATCTTGCCCTACACCGCCATTAACCTGCCGCTGACAATTTTGGTGATGAAGAGTTTCTTGGATCAGCTACCGAAGGATCTAGAAGACGCCGCGAAGGTGGATGGCTACACCATTTGGCAAATGCTGATCAAGATCTTGCTACCGCTGACCTTGCCAGCCCTCGTGACCACGGGAATTTTGACCTTTATCGCGGCCTGGAACGAGTTCATCTTTGCGCTGACCTTTATTACGGATGAGTATATGAAAACCATTCCCGTCGCCTCAGCGCAGATTGGTGGATCGTCGGTGTTTGAAATTCCCTACGGCCCGATTGCGGCGGCGACCGTGGTAGGGACGATCCCTCTGGTCATCCTCGTTTTGATTTTTCAGCGTCAGATTATTCAAGGGCTGACGGCTGGAGCGGTCAAGGGATAAGCCATTCTGCACGGTTCTATCGCTCATCCCTGTGTTCTTGTATTCTCAGTTAATCTAAATCTCCTATGGCTACCCTCGAACTCCACCACTTAAACAAAACCTTTAGTCCCAAAGTAATTCCGGTCAAAGATGTCAGTTTGACGGTGCAGGATGGGGAAGTCTTGACGCTGCTGGGGCCATCGGGATGTGGCAAATCTACCGTGCTGCGAATGATTGCGGGACTCGAGGAACCCACCCAGGGACGCATTCTAGTGGGCGATCGCGACATTACCTACACGCGACCGGGCGATCGCAACATTGCAATGGTGTTTCAAAGCTATGCCCTCTATCCCCACATGAACGTCTACGAAAATCTGAGTGCGGGACTCAAACTCAAAAAAGTGCCCCAGGATGAAATCTCGCGGCGGATTGTGGAAGTATCCACGTTCCTCGGATTGCAAGGACTGATGGAACGCAAGCCAGGACAGCTTTCCGGGGGGCAGCGACAGCGGGTTGCTGTAGGACGAGCGCTGGTGCGGAAGTCGGATGTGCTGCTGTTGGATGAACCCCTGAGTAATCTAGACGCTCTGCTACGAGAACACGTCCGGGCTGAACTCAAACAGATCTTTGAAACGCAAAATACCCCCGTGGTCTACGTCACCCATGACCAAACCGAAGCCATGACCCTATCAACTAAGGTTGCGGTTCTCAACGATGGCTACATCCAGCAATTGGACACCCCCGAACGGATTTATAATCATCCGGCAAATCGCTTTGTAGCGGGATTTGTGGGCAGTCCGCAGATGAATTTACTGACCTTGGCCTGTGAAGACCGGGTGGCGCGGCTGGGCAAGGCTCGCATTCCATTACCGGATCTCCCGACACCGCCGGATGTCGTGGTCATGGGCATCCGTCCCGATCATGTGAAGTTGGCCGAGACCCTGCCGGCAACGGAGCCTCATACAGTGATAGAGGCTGAAGCCTTTTTGGTAGAAAACTTGGGAATGCAAAATTTAGTCAGCGTTCGGATTCCCAATGGCGAGGATAAGTTCGTTGTGCTGCGATCGCTCCTAGCGCCCGGACATTGGGATGATCGGATGTTAAAGCTAGCCCTGCCAACGGAACAGCTCCACTGGTTTGATGTGCAAACGGGAGATGCCCTCGTTCGTTAATAACGATGGATCTCACCCAGTCTTTCCATTCTCTTAACGACTTTGAGATCGAGCCGTTGCCGGAGGGCGATCGCCCCTTATATTGGTATGAAGGCATCTGTCCCGCCACGGGACTCCTGGTTCGCCTGCCGCGCACCCTCCAAGCCGAGGCGATCGCCCGATCGTTAATGGCACACCTGACGGGCGATCGCTACACCCGCGAAGGCAAGATGTACGGCATTTTGCTTGTGGAAACGCCGACCGGAGAGATCCGGGTTCTCAAGGCTTTTTCCGGTTTACTGAACGGTGAACGTACCGTGACTGGCTGGGTTCCGCCCCTTACCGGACGAGAGCAGGTTGCCGAGGACGAAGCCCGCACCCTCGCCACCCTAGACGAGATTCGCCAACGCTTGCTGACCCTGCAACAGCGACCCGAACCGCAGCAGTACGCCGACCTCATGGCAGATTATGACACCAAACTTCAGCACATCACCCAGCAGCACCAGCAGCGCAAACAGGCACGCCAGCAGCAGCGGCAGACGATTCTGGAAACCTTAGCAGAACCAGAACGAGCGATCGCCCTTGAAGCCCTGGACGAACAAAGTCGGCAGGATGGCATCGAGCGGCGACGGCTGAAGCGGGAACGGGACGACCTGGGGCGATCGCTCCGGGACACCGTGGAGGCGATTCAAGCTGAAATCCATCACCTCAAACGCCAACGCAAACAGGTATCTCGGCAACTGCAAGCCCAGATCCACGCCGCTTATCAGGTTTTGAATTTTGCGGGCATGGCGCAACCGTTGCTGCAGTTGATATCTCAAGGCATCCCCAGCGGAACCGGAGATTGCTGTGCCCCGAAACTGCTCCACTATGCCGCCCAGCATTATCTTCGGCCTCTGGCCATGGCGGAATTTTGGTGGGGAACATCGGAGGGCGCTCGCATGGCTGGAGCATTCTACGGAGCCTGCGCCGAGCGGTGTCAGCCGATGATGGGCTTTCTGCTATCCGGCTTAGTAACCATCGAGATTCTCTATCAGGATGAGTATGTCATTGCCGTGAACAAACCTGCTGGACTGCTTTCCGTGCCCGGACGCACGAGCGATCGCGCCGATAGTGTCATCACACGACTGCAACGCCGAACCCAGACTGACACCCTCATTCCTGTACATCGCCTCGATCAGGACACCTCTGGAGTGTTGCTCCTCGCAACGAACCCCGATGCCTATCGCCACCTCCAAGCCCAGTTCCAAACTCGCCACGTTCACAAAGTCTACGAAGCGGTGCTGGCTGGAATCGTCACCGCTGATCAGGGCACCATTGACCTTCCCTTATGGGGCAATCCGAGCGATCGCCCTCGCCAATGCGTAGACCATGACCACGGTAAACCTAGCATTACACACTATCGAGTTCTAGAACGAACGCAGGATCAGACTCGTATCGAGTTTGTACCCTTAACCGGACGCACTCACCAACTACGGGTTCACGCCGCTGCCCCCCAAGGATTGGGAATTCCGATTGTGGGCGATCGCCTCTATGGAAATGGGACTTCTACCTCCCGACTACATCTCCATGCCCGTGAACTGGAAGTCTGTCATCCCTTAACTGAAAAGGCTTTACGCCTCTATGCCAAAACTCCATTTTAGAGTTCTCAGTTCGCTATTCCTTACCAGCTCAGTTCGGTTTTGCGTATCCCTACTGATTCTAAATAGAGCGAAGATATAGGTGTGAACGATAGCTACGTCATCGTCTACATCATCACGCAACGAACGCGAAGGTAGAAATTGTGGAAAGATTAGAAGGAGGTTCGTATGACACTTATTCGTTGGCAACCCTTCTCTGATATTGACGTTTTGCGTCGCCAAATGGATCGCTTGTTCGATGAAGTCACCCATTGGGAAACCCCATCGACCGTTATCTCCGCACCCGCCATTGAGCTATCCGACGAGGGCGAACACCTAACGTTGAAAGCTGAAATTCCAGGCATTGACGCGAAAGACCTAGACATCAGCGTTATGCGTCAAGCGGTCGTCCTGAAGGGTGAACGACGAGTAGAAGAGAAAACGGAAGAAAAGGGCTACTTCCGCTCCGAATTCCGGTATGGATCGTTTGCTCGCACCATTTCGTTGCCCACAGAGGTACAAAACGAGAACACAACGGCTGAGTACAAAGATGGAGTTTTGACCTTGACATTGCCCAAAGCTGAAGAGGCTCGCGATCGCGCTGTGAAGATCAGCGTCGGGACTCCAGAACCCCTCCCTAGCACAGAACAATAGTGCATAAGCTCAGCGTCTAACATGCAATGTTAACCAGTGACTAACTAGACTCCTTCTCCTATAGTGGGAGAAGGAGTTTTCATTATAGAAGGGCTTTGTTGCATGATTAGAAAAACGGTCAGGTTCGCCTTGAGAGTGTCCTGGTATTAACCTTCAACCTTGTAGCTATCGGGTTTAGCGATCTGAATCATGCGGTTGAGCGCAACACATTTGATGAACAATTCCACGGCTTGATTGTCAAATTGACGTGCACTGAGATTGCCCCCAAAAATAGTCTTAAAGCGGAACATGGTAGTTTCAGCAATCGAACGACGATGATAGC
>JACYMB010000170.1 GCA_015272205.1 Synechococcales cyanobacterium T60_A2020_003
AACTTGCTCTTTTTTGATTCTGATACCCCGTCCGCTTGCGGCGGGGTAGTTCATTGATGGTGGTTAACCCTTCGTTGATGAGAGCAACATTCTCCGAGTCTTTGGGAATCGCAATTCCATAAAATTCTTCGGTCAAAAGCTCACCCGTTACCTTGAGTCCAGTCAGCCCTCCTTCCTTAATCGCGTAGAGGGTTACAGGGGCATCGTTGATAACCGCATCCACATTGCCGTTGGAGAGTTCTTGCAGGGCGAGGGGCGCAGAGTCAAAGGTTCGGACTTCGGCTCCCGGAATCTCATTCGCCTTCGAGGCTCCAGTGGTGCCAATTTGAGCCGCAATCCGCTTCCCTTCCAAGCTTTCGAGAGAGGTCACATCCGTTGTCGAGTCTTGGACGGCGATCGCCAATCCAGCCTTAAAGTAGGGACGCGAGAAGGAAACGGTTTCCGCCCGCTCAGGGGTAATCGTCATGGCGCTAATGGCTGCGTCAATCGTCCCGGCCTGGAGGGCTGGGATAATGCCGTCAAAGGGCAAGCTTTCAAATTCGACGGTAAACCCCGCTGCCTCGCCAATTGCATTCATCAGATCAATATCAAATCCTTCGAGGGAGCCGTCGAACGCTTGGGACTCAAAGGGCGGAAAGGCAGGTTCCGTGGCGACAACCAGGGTCGTGTCCCCTGTAGCGGTATCTGTTGTGACCGTGGTGCTTTCTGTAGACGGCGCACCCCCACAAGCTCCCAAGACCAACGCACCAACAACACCCAAGGTCCCAGGTAGCCATTGTCGAATCAGTTGCGATCGCGTAAACAAAGTCATTCGATTAAAATCACTCCTCAATGAGTATCAATAATGATAGTCCCCCAATTGCTCGAAGTGCTGAGTAGGCAATCGGGGAGAGCATCAAGAGCAAATCGTTCAGGCATAGCTTTGATAGGAACGATCAGTGAACGAAATCATACCTCCAACATACCTGCAACCTCGAGATTAAACTGTATCCAGATGTATGTTCTAGGAACTTTTTCGCCAAATCAGGTAAGCTTGACGCATTCAGAATTGAGCAGAGCGATCGCCCCTTTCGGCTTCACCTGCCTCGGATTACCGATTAAAACAGCGCATTATGGAATCCTCCAGTCCGATTATCGTGTTTGAAAACCTTCAGAAAAACTTTGGGGAGCTGCAAGTCCTTAAGGGCATCAGCGGTTACATCAACTCCGGAGAAGTGATTGCCATTATTGGATCCTCCGGCTGTGGCAAAAGTACGCTGCTGCGCTGCTTCAACCGCTTGGAGAAAATTAACGGTGGACGTCTGATTGTCGATGGGATTGACCTATCCCACCCCAAATTACCCGACACAACGCTGCGAAAGCTACGGGCAGAAGTGGGCATGGTGTTTCAGCAGTTCAATCTGTTTCCCCACATGACTGTGGTTCAGAATCTAACCCTCGCACCCCGCAAAGTGCAGAACGTTCCTGACCGCGAGGCCACCGATCGGGCACGGTTTTATCTTGAAAAAGTAGGGCTATCCGAAAAGGCCGAGAGTTATCCAGAGCAGCTTTCGGGAGGACAAAAGCAGCGGGTGGCGATCGCTCGTTCCCTCTGCATGACGCCGAAAGTGATGCTGTTTGACGAACCGACGAGCGCCCTCGATCCCGAATTGGTGGGCGAAGTGCTGATGGTGATGCAGCAGTTGGCGGAAGAAGGCATGACGATGGCGATCGTGACCCACGAAATGCAGTTTGCGCGGGAAGTTGCCCATCGCGTACTGTTTCTAAACCAGGGCTATGTGGAAGAGACAGGCTCTGCCCGTGAAGTGTTGACCCATCCCCAGAGCGATCGCCTCAAAGCCTTCCTCAGCCGCATGAGTTTTGCCGCCGCCTAAGCCAGCCCCCTAGCCCCCTACTCTACGGGTTCAGCATCTGGAGCAATATCCGGTGAAACGCCGCCATTGGGTTCGGGGAGCGTCAGATCCGGTGGCGGAATGGATTCCTCAACGGTTCGGATGATGGGTGGAGATCCTTCGTCCGGTTGGAAAATGGCTCGCAGTGATTTCTCCAGCGTTTCTGCCATCACAATGCGGTTTTCATACACCACAATCACCCGCGCCAGCGTGGGCAATCGATTTTGCTCCGCCTCCAGGTACAGAGGCTCCACATACAGCAACGATTGCTCAATCGGAATCACCAACAGATTGCCCTGAATCGCCCGTGACCCCTGACGATTCCACAGGGAAATTTGCTCCGAAATACGCGGATCTTGGTTAATGCGGGCTTCAATCTGCTCTGGCCCAAATACCAACGTTTCCTTCGGAAAGCGATAGAGCAACATTCGGCCATAACGCAGTTCGCCACCACTGCCTGTAATCACGCTATCCGACCGAGCCGCCAACCAGGCAATCATGTTGTTGCGTTGGGAGGGCGTAAAAGGGCGCAGCAAGATGAATTCTTCCGATTTCTCTGTCGGTAGTTTCATAATCAGGTAGTAGGGTTCGACCTCCTGCTGCTCACTGCCGTAGATTTCATTGGGGGCACGCCACTGATCTTCCCGGTTGTAAAACACTTGCGGATCCGTCATGTGATAGATCATCAACTGCTGCGACTGCACCTGGAAAAAATCCTGAGGATAGCGAATGTGCGATCGCAGGGCAGGGGGCATTTCGCTCAGAGGCTTAAACGCGCCAGGAAATAACTCACTCCAAGCGTTGATCACCGGATCGGAATCATCCGCAATGTAAAACGTAACGCTGCCGTTGTAGGCATCCAGCACCACTTTGATCGAGTTGCGAATGTAGTTGAAGTCGCTCGCCAAAGGATCGGAGTAGGGGTAGCGATCGCTCGTAGTATAGGCATCCAGCACCCAGTAGAGATAATTTTGATCCGCTGCATTGTGCCCTGTATCTGCAACGACCAAATAGGGATCATGGTCATACCGGAGAAACGGGGCAATAGTGCGGATGCGGTCTTGAATCGTCCGGCGAAAGAGAACCCGCGTGTCCGGCGTAAAGGTATCGGTCAGCATCATTTTCCAATCCCGGAGGTATCGGGCAAACACAATCCGTCGCCAGAACGAGCCGATTTGGATCCCTCCCGAACCACTGTAGGTGTTGTAAACGTTATCGCTACCGCTGGGAAAATCTAGCTCTGGCTGGGTTGTTTTCACCATGACGTAGGTGTTGCTAAGTTCGCCATAGTAGAGGCGCGGCTCACCAATGGGAATACTGCGAGCCACCACCTCATCCGCCGGATTTGGCCCAATGTCTTTAATGAGATAGTCCGGTAGCCCTCCCGTAGCGGCTCGATTCACCGGACTAACCGTGAACCCATAGCCGTGAGTGTAGATTAAGTGTTCGTTGACCCAGGTTTGGGCATCAGTGGGTACCGCCGAATAATCCAGTTCCCGCGCCGCAATCAGGACTTGCTGTTGTTCAGTGGTGCCGTCATCTTGGATGAGCGTGTAGCGATCGATGTCGGCCTCTGGAAAGCGGTAATAGGGACGAAACTGCTGGAGCTGACGGTTTGTTTCCAGCAAGGGGCGCGTATCCCACAATCGAATATTCTTAACCGTCAGATCGTTATCCAGTAAGCTCTGGTAGGTGAGATTGCTCTGGGGAACGAAGGGTTCGGTATCAATGGCATCTAGCTTGAAGGCATTGCGGGTAAAGGCGATCGTGCGTTCTAAAAATGGGCGTTCTAGCGTCAATTCATTTGGCTGAACCACCAAGCGTTGTACGCTATAGGGCAGCACCGCAGTCCCTAAAACCAACGCCCAGAATCCGCCAAAGGTAATCAGGATCAGATGCCACGACGTAAGTTTGGAGGAAAGAGGACGCACGATGTGAGTGCGCCGGAGGGGGGTGCGCTTTTTCTCAGACGTTAGCCAACCATAGAGCAAAAACAGAATCGCTAGCGCCAATCCTCCCCAGGCAAAGAGGGTGTACATCGGCAACCGCACATAAACATCGGTGTAGCCTGCCCCAAAGGTTACCCCGTCCGATTGAAAGAGGAGTTGATAGCGTTTGAGCCAATAGCTCCAGGCGATCGCCCCCATCCACAAGCCTAAAAGATGACAGAGGTTTCGCTGTTGCGGGAGACTAAAGCCCGGAAATCGTCCATTGCTGAGGCTATTGCCGGACAGAAGATAAATCAGCACATTAGTCACTAAGGCTAGCGTTGTAATTCCTAGTGCCACCGACCCCAACAGCTCTAATAAGGGCAACCGGAAGACGTAAAAGCTAATGTTGTTGCCGAATAGCGGATCGGCCTTTTGAAAGGTTTGTGAGGTAAAGGCAATCAGCACCCGACTCCAGTATTCCGAAGAAATGGTCGCCAAGCTAATGCTGGTAAAAATCGCAATGCCGTGCAGCACAATCCAGGGAAAGAAGACGATCGCCCCACTTAGCCCTGCAATCCCCAGCCAAAACCAGGGCTTAATCCCAAAGGTTTGCAAGGTTTGACCCACCGCATCGATACTAAAGCGCACCGGAATTCTGGTTTGCTCATCGGTCACGCTCAGATTCATGGTCCAGTGCTCGATGGCGATCCGCCCGTGGTAGAGCAGCATCGTCCCAATTCCGACGCACAGCACGGTCGTCAGGGCCATTAGGGGCAAAAAGCGCATTGATCCGGGATAACGTCGCCAGGACTTTGACGAACTCGATAAAAGGGTGGACTCTGGTTTGGAAATATCGGGGGGATGAGCCGTTTGACGGGCGATCGCCAAATGTCGCCAGAGAAACCCGACGCTAATCCCAAACGTGAGTCCCCCCAAGAGTCCAATCGAAAGAAGCCGTGCTGCAAAAAAGGGGAGATACTGAACTTCCTGAAACCAGAGTCCTTCTGCAATCAGGATAATCATAAAATCCGTGAGGAAAACAGCCACAATCGCAATAACCAGCCACTTCAGGACATTAATCCTGAATTTGCGAGGTGTACGGTACTGAACAGAATACTTTTCACTCAGCATAACCAAACGACCGTTGTGGCGATTCTCCAAAGGCGGCACAAGCGTGCTCTGCTATCCAGCATACTTCGCCCTTAAAAAAGGCGCATTCTCTGTAACGAATGCGCCAAGGTCTAATTCAGAGTCTTTCACCTCAGGTCATGAGCAAGAGGCTATGTCTAAGGTTGTTTGCTAAACCGATTGGTTAGACACGGGTTCCAAATTGAACAGTACTTGCAGCGTTTGCATGGCTTGGCGACGGGCTTCAATATCTTGCTGTGCCCGCAGTTGCACCATCGGATCGTGCAGAATCTTGTTTACAATTCCGCGAGTGAGGGCTTCGATAATATCCTGATGCTTCTCACCAAACTCTGAACCCAAACGAGATAGGGCTTTTTCCAGCTCTTGTTCCCGAATGCTTTCAATTTTGTCTCGGAGACTGCTAATGGTGGATACCGTTTCGAGCGATCGCCACCAGGTCAAAAAGGCATCCACCTCTTCATCCAGAAGCACTTCCGCTTCCATGGCCATCTTGCGACGGCTCTCCTGGTTTTGGGCGACGACGGCTTTCAGGTCATCGACGTTAAACGTGTGAACCTGATGCAGTTCGTTCACGTCGGCGTCAACATTGCGGGGAACCGAGATATCAAACAGCATGAGCGATCGCCCTGCGGGTAGAATCGCCTCCACCCGTGCCCGGTTGATCAACGGCTCCGTAGATGCGGTCGCCGTAAAGGCCAAATCCGATGAGGCCAACACCGCATCCATATCGGCTAGAGTGTGCAGCTTTAGATCTGCATCTTTAAACTCTTTCGCCAGTTCTTCCGCACCCCGTAGGGAACGATTCACCACTGCAATATGGTTCGCTCCCTTAGATAGCAGGTGCTTCACCACCAGGCGAGACATCTTTCCGGCTCCGATCACGGCAATGCGGCGATCGTTCAGATCCTCCACCTTCATTTGCGCCAGTTCAACCGCCGCCGAACTAATGGATACGGCTCCCGTCCCAATGCTGGTTTCGGTGCGCACTCGCTTCCCTGCGGTAATCGCCTGTTTCAGCAGCTTATTCAAAATGCGTCCCGCACTGTTGTAATCCTGAGCCAGCTTATGGGTGTGCTTCACCTGAGACAAAATTTGCCCTTCCCCAAGCACTAAGCTGTCCAATCCAGCCGCTACGCGCATCAAATGCATCGCCGCATCTTGGTGCAACAGGATGAAAAGATGTTCGCGCAGATGGTGCATTGGAATCTTGCCGTAATCGGCTAAAAATTGTCCGACTTCGCGCACGCCCGGTTGAGCTTCGGTAGCCACAAAGTAAATCTCTAAACGGTTACAGGTGCTGAGAATCGCTACCTCTTCCACATGCGGATAGCTCAAAAGCTGAGCGACTACATTTTCTGCTTCGGCAGTGGGGATACTAAGTTTCTCACGGATTTCCACTGGAGCAGTTTTGTGGCTTAGACCCACAACGGCAATATTCATCGTTCCTCCCAAGTAGTTGTCACCAGTCCCGCTATGTCAATGGGCGCAGGTACAGTTTGTGATTAACTTTTCGTAATAAATTTTTGCTGAATCATTAAGTTCAACAATCAATCAAAAGTTTATCAAGTTGGGGGAACCGAAACCTATGAATTTGCGCCAATTCAGCCTGTGTTGACATAAATTTTTATGAACGATGGCGATCGCTCATTATCAAGATTGGGTTCACTCGATGTTTACAAAACCCGGATTCCAAATTTTGGTACGTAGCGGTTACGAATTTTATCTATAGATGGACGCACTAGTGAGGATCAGCGTAGGTTTTTGCGGATCGAGGTGAGGTTCAGATCGCTAAAATTGGTCGCGAAGGCCACATTCATATTTTCCAAAGACTTCACAAACCAGAGAATGTCATTCAAGGTTTGCGCTTCATAGTGGTTAAACAGGATAGAGAACCGTCTTTCCAAGTGAGGTTTGACCTTTTGGGACAGCATGGCAATCTTGAGGAGAAGCCCCATTGTCTGTGCTGGCCCCAGATTACTAATCAGGTCAATAAAGATATAGTGGCTGGGCTGTTGCGGACTGTCCACCACCAAAAAATTGAACAACTGGCTACAGGTACGAACCAGCAAGAAGTCATCCAGTTGACGGGACTCGCTGTCTGGAAAGATACTTTGGAGCCGCTGATGAAGGCGCTGATTAAACTGCCGACGACCGTACTCTGGCTCAATCGTAGAGGTCAGATACTCATACAAATCATCTTTGAAGGCTTTGTAGGATGACACATCCCTAATGTGACTTAGGAAGCTTTGCGCTAAGTCGCGGTAGGTGTAAGCACCATGGACGTTGCCGACAAAGTGCCGAACCGCCATATACAGTTCTCGGTCGGTCAGGAGGGTCGGGTTTTGGCTGGTTTGAATAATCTGGGATGCTCGGGTTTGCGACGTTTGCGCCGCAATTTGGGCACGGCTAACCAGTTGGGTCATGTATTGAACTAAGTTGGTCTCAAGCTGAGCCTGCCGCTGACTTTGGATGTATCGAATGGTTTGCTGATGCTCGAAGGAACTGTTCTGACTCAGCAAGTTATGGGAGTACAGATACGGATAGCGAATAATCATTTGCCCCAAGGGAGGATTGTCACGATTTGGATTGCCCATCAACACCCGGGCAATACGCTGGAGCGTCAGAAATTCTTCAGTGTCTCGAAACGCTTGAACCAAATTATGCAATCGGCGCTGTCCTGATGGTCGGAATCGAGAGGATTGTGCAGGTGCAGCGGGTGTTTCTTCGATCAGTTCAATGAGATCAATAATGGCGTCTTGCTGTCCCGGCATCATTTGCCATCGGTTGATCAAAATGTGACAGCAGCGATTCAAAATAAACTTAAACTCTCGCTCAGCACTTGCAGATCCAACGATCCGATCAAGCGCTTGGGCAACCGAGTCATCCGCATAATCCCGCCCAACGAAAAAGAGCTGCCGAAAACGACTGATTAATTCTTCCGGGGATTCTTGCTGCACCCAAAGCAAGAAGTGATCATACAAAATTTGATCATCGCTGCGATGCCCTTGATAGCTGAGTCGGGAAGCAGACGCCGAATTTTGCGTTTGCAAACTCTTAGCATTGGCATTGGTAAGATAAGGCTGAGTCTGGATAACGGTGGCTTCGGGGTCATCCATAGTTGGAGGCATATAGGCTTGAATCACCGTTGCCTCAGACTGGATTATCTGGGGGGAAGTTTGAATGATCGTTGCCTCAGATGCAATCTGGCGAACGTAGGGTTGGGGAATGGCAGACGCACTGGTACTCGCATCTAGACGTTTACACGCGGCAAAAAATTGCTGCTCAAGCCGTCCGAGCGATTTTCCCTCAATCCAGGCGATCGCCTGCTGCAAGGCATCCCCTGTAAGCAAGAAAGACTCATCGCCCTTTGAGGCGGCCCAATCCATGAGTGCGGTGTGGTACGGACATAAATGGTTTAGCTCACTATCCACCCACTGTTGGTTATAAATCGCAACGTATAGAGGATTCGCTGGCTGCAAAACGGATTGGGCGTTTCCGTTGCCTCGCTGTTGAGTCGCAATCCCGGCAAGCAGCAGTTCTCGATGATCAGGATTAGCGGGGTCAAAGGGAATGTGCCCGCGTTGCAGGAGCGTCCGGTAACTAGAAAGCAAGCGGCGTGGACTTTCTCCGAGCAGTAAGCGACCGCTAACGTTTTGCAGATGGGTTAGCTCGGCTGGGTTTTCCCAATTCCCAAAGAGGTGCGATCGCACCAATTCACCAATAAAAACGGCCTCAGCTCCCGCTGGTACAAATTCTGTAGACGCTTGTGCCAGCTCACATAACCGTTGCGTCCACAGGGGATGCCCATGGGTCCATGCCAGAATCTCGCGCATTAGCCTCTGGGGGTTGCCGATATTGTGCTCAAATCCACGAATGAGGGGCAGACACTCATGGAGTTGAAAGCCCTGGATCGGGATAGATCTGCCGATGATGAAGGGCGATCGCTGCTCATCGCGAATGAGTTGATTCGGTGTTGCAATCCCCAACACAACAACGTGAAGCTTTTGAGCCTCTGGAGCTTCCTGGTAGTGCTGATAATGGGCACGAATCTCAGCAAAAAAGTCATCTAAGCGCACCGGAAGGTTTAGAACTCCCTCAATCTGATCCATAAACAGGATGAGGGAGCCTTGAATCGCAGGTAACGCGACTTGTTCAATAAATTGGAAAAATCGCTGGACTGGAAACAGCGCTTTGCGATCGCTCCACCACTGGGGTAAGTTGACCGTGGGTAGAAGCTTCAGATCTGCAGCAATGCTCTGGGTGAGGCGCGCATACCACTGATCCGCCGTCGTCACCTGAGCACTAATACGCCGGATATCGACCGCAACACAGGTATAGCCAATGCGCTGCAATCGTCGCGCCGTCTGTTCCCGCAGACTCGATTTCCCCGTATCTTGCGCCCCTAAAACATAGCAAAATTGGCCTATTTTTAATCCTTCATAGAGTTCTTTATCTGCTAAGCGGTGAACATAGGTGGGGGAATCAGCCTGCAGAACCCCCCCCACTTGGTAAGGTATGGTTGAGCTTTGTGGGGTTGTCATAGAAAGGTCGCTAAGTGGAGATTTCAAAGGAACCCGGAGGAATTAAAACACGAGCATTGACGTGATCGCTTTGGCTTAATTAAAAGGATTCCCACGAATATCAACCAACTCACTACCCTGCCTAGAGAAGCACGATTCGAACCATAGACGCAAGCTGGCACTACTGAGTCACTAGACGCGAACTCTGCATGTTGAACTTCGAGAGCCGCACAACACGCGGCTCTCAGAGAAATCATGACTGATCGCGGCCAAACCCCAGAGATTGGATAGCGCTGATCACTCTGGACAGACATCTTCCCTGGATTCAGTAGAGCCTTTTTCAACCTGCTCCTTAGCTCGACTTTATCCAATCAGGCGGCATGGCAGAGTAACTCGGTCCAGGTGTCGA
>JACYMB010000171.1 GCA_015272205.1 Synechococcales cyanobacterium T60_A2020_003
CAGCTTACCGGATGAGGGCCTTTCTTATTTCCTCAAAACTTCTCAGACACCCTCTAAGCCTTTGCAACGGGTTTGGGAGTCTTTGGGGGCGTCGGGTTCGGATTGGCTGGGCTACGGGTAAACATTTTTTCAAAACTGAGGGCAATCAGTCCGGTGGTCACCACGACAATGCCTAAGACTTGCACACCTTTGAGTGCCGTTTGGGTAATGAGGAAGTCTAAAAGTGCCGTCATAACTGGACCACTGGATGAAAAGATCGAGGCACGGGAGGCTCCTAGTAGGCGAATGCCGAAATTATTCATCAAGTACCCCACTAAGGTGAGGGTTCCTAAGGTAACGCCCCCAATCAAAAAGCCAATCCGTCCATCCGCAGGAATATCAACGCCTGTGTTCGGTAGAAAGATGAGGCTCAGACTCGTCAGCAAGAAGATCGTCGAAAACTGAATCACACTAACGGGCACAGGATGCAGTTTGCGAGAACTGATCTGCATCGAAATCACGTAGAACGCGAAGGTAACGCCTGATACGACGGCGGCCACAATACCCCAAATTTCCACCCGTCCAGTTGCCGAAAGCGCAGGCAGAGAGGTCAATACAACACCAAGGGCGATCGCCACCATGACAATATTGCGCGTCGGCGTTGGGCGATCACCAAACAGAATCCACGCCAACGGCACGGTAATAATGGGGTACATGAACAGGATGGTGACCGCTACCCCTGGCCCCACGCCCCCGATCGCGACATAAATCGAAATTTGGGACAGGAACAGGAAAAAACCCGTTCCTAGGGAACTGAACATCAAGCGGCGATCGCTCGATTGTAGAAACGCCTTAATATCGCGCCAGCAGGCTGGATACAAGATGGTCGCGACGCCTGCCAAAAGCGGCACCACAACCAGCATCCGTAGCCACAGGAGCAGCATGGCGTTGCCAAAGCTGAAGGTGACATAGCCTCCCAGTTGGAAAAGACCTAGAATGCCCTTTTCCCGTGCGATGATCCCCACCACAACGTTATGAAGAGAGAGCGCTAGGGTCGAACCCAGCATGACCAAAATTCCCATTTGGAAGGTATTCAAGGCCGTGGGTTTTGCAGGTGGAGGTTGCGTCACCGGGGGCACCGAAGCCGACATGGAAATACTGCCATTGGTGATCGGCGGCATTGCCCCACCGTTGGAGTACTGTTCCACTCCATTTCCAGAAAATGCGGGGAGAGAGTTGCCATTTGCCACTGCCCCCGATTGATAGACCGTTTGGGATCCGCCATTGCTCAAAACGCCCGTTGGTTGAACCGACTGCGATCGCATTAAGTCTGCTTGCAGTTGACGACTAAGGCGCTGCACTAAAACATCTAGAATCGCTTCTCCCTGTTGCTGCATGGTTTGCATACGGCTAATTTGCTGGGACAGGGAACTTTGGTAGCTGTTGAGATCCTGACTCAACGAATTCAAGGTTTGATTGAGGCTTGCGTCTAGAGAGGCTAAAACCCGTTGGGTATGTTGAGGCGTACTACCCGGCAGTGCCGCTACCGAATCCGGTTCGGCTTGAGGCGGCAAATAGTTCATCTGGCTCAACCGCTGCACCATCATGGCTTGCAAGTGGTTCGCCAGGGATTGCGCCATTTGCTTTGCCCAGATCTTTTGCTGCTCAATTTGCTGCTGCGACAGCGATCGCTGATGCTGGACCTGGAGCGATCGCTGCTGATCTTGCAGACTTTCGATTTCGTCAATCAAGCGCGACTTTTGCTGTTCCAGCCGACTAATATCTTGCTGCAACTGCACAACCAAATTTTGCTGAAGCGATTCCAAACTGCGAGTTACCGATTGCAAAATCTCGTCCGGATTCGACGGAGAGTTTGAACCCGGAGAAGCGGCAGCACGTTGTTCGGAATAATCCGGTAGATTGTCCGTCGCTCCCATCAGTGTGTACCCTCAAGTGTGCTAAACGCTACAGATAGCTGCATGCCACTATAATTCGCGACCATGAATTCTGCAATTATCTATCCAATGCTTCCAGAATCTTAGCGAATCTTGGCTAGACCGAACCCTGCATTTCCACTGTTTGCAGTGTGCGCTTAACTGTTCCCTCAAGTGTAGCGAACTCAATTTCAGCTCGATGAAAACCGTTGCAAGTGTTCATCAGGGCAATAACTGGAAACTAAAAAAGTTTAGAAGGGCGAACGAGGAGATTCGAACTCCCGAGTGGCGGAACCACAATCCGCTGCCTTAACCACTTGGCTACGCTCGCCGTATGCCGTTCTGGCTTCTACTAATATAGCATTGAAGGTTTGTATCAGGGAAGTCCCTTGTCATCCAAGTCTGTAAACGTCTAGCGTTGGGAAAACACTTTGCCGAAGGTACGAACGGATGAAACCACTCAAGATTACCTTTGCGTTACTGGTAGCGGCGATCGCTGGTGTTGGCATTACGATGGTTGCCACCAATCCAAAGCCTGATGCCTACGAAGACTATGCCACCAAACAACTGACGCGCTATCTCAAGCGTGAGGGGGATGAATTATGTGACAAGGTTGATGTGCCGGACTTCTTAGACGATATTGTGGGGAGTCAGTGCCCTCAACTCATCAACTCTTTGCTCAAGAATAACCAAGACGAGCTGCGAGCAATTATTGTACGCGGAACACAGCGACAGAACTATGGAGTGCTCAGCATCTATCGCACGCGCTTAGAAATTAGTTCGGCGTTACCAGGCTACGAGGTTGAAAGCGTAGGGGTGTTTCGCCGTTTTTACACCTACAAAGCCGAACGCTTATAGTCTCTCTCGGAACCCGCTTCCCGTTCTTCGGGAGCCCAGGCAGTTGTGCGCTTTAGAAAAGCTCGAACGTCAGGAGAAGCTAGCACTTGACCGTCGTCCGTGATTTTGAAATCTTTGGCAGGCACAAAGCCTGCCAGAGCGAGGCGCAACACTAAAACGCCAACTTCTGCTTCGGTGAGTGAACGTACCATAATCTTTTTTTGCTTCCTTCGCCAGCAACTCAGGCCAGCGATCGCGTTATTCTAAGTTCTACTATTCCCTATGTTCGCGCAAAAAGAGTCACCCAACCAGGGGAATTTCCGGGGATCAGGGGGTGATTTTCCGGGATCAGGCGGGGATCACTACTTTTGTCCAAATCTAGGTGGGATAAAACCGACAGGGCTAGAATGGGACTGTACACTTTACGTCGCTTAACATACGGTTTTTACTGCGCTTCATGGCCTCTTCCTACCCCCCTAGTCAATCGATTCAGTATGCTCGCCAAACCATTCTGCGAGCCGAACGCGCTGCCCGATGTGCCCCGTTTCGGGTCAAGCTTTACACCACGATGCGTGTGCAGGGCGTTGCGCTAAGCAGCATTACTGGAACACGAGGGGTGCAAAACGGCTACACCCGTCGTCCGCTCCCGGAACTGATGGCAGAGCATGAATTAGCATGGCTGATGCAAATTGGTCTGCTGCGCCGCGAGGTAGACGGACAGGGGTTAACAGACAGTTTTCGGCTGACCCCCCTGGGTCGGCACCTGATGGAGAAATGGGAACAGCAAGGGGGCATCGGTTACATTGGTCATGCGACTTGGCGCGATCGCCTTTTAAATTTTCTAACTCGCTGGTTTCGGCTCCCAAGCTGGCTGTCGTAAGGTAAATTCAGCAATTTTGAATGCAAATTAATATTTTTTGGTTATATAGATTCATGACTTACGACGCTTTTCGCCCCCAAACTGCTCTCGGAGGTTAATGAATGAAAGCCATCATGGTGGTCGGGACTACATCGCACGCCGGAAAATCGTTTCTGACGGCAGCCCTTTGTCGGCTGTTGGCGCGTCAGGGGTGGCGGGTCGCCCCCTTTAAGGGACAAAACATGGCTCTCAATGCCTACGTGACACCCGGTGGGGGTGAAATTGGCCATGCGCAAGCCGTACAAGCTTGGGCGGCGGGCGTTCTGCCACGGGTTGAAATGAATCCCATCCTGCTCAAACCCCAAGGCGATATGACATCTCAAGTCATTCTGAAGGGAAAAGTTGCGGGTCGAGTCAGTGCCGCCGACTACTACGAGCAATATTTTGATGTGGGCTGGCAAGCCATTACCGAATCGTTGCGACGCTTGGGCGACGAATTTGATCTGATTGTGTGTGAAGGCGCGGGCAGTCCGGCAGAGATCAATTTGAAACACCGCGACTTAACCAATATGCGGGTTGCCAAGTATCTAAATGCGCCCACAATTTTGGTAGTAGACATTGATCGTGGCGGCGCATTTGCCCACGTTGTCGGCACGCTAGAGTTGCTAGAACCCGATGAACGGGCGTTGATTAAAGGCATTGTGATCAATAAGTTTCGGGGACAGCGATCGCTCCTTCAGCCGGGGATT
>JACYMB010000172.1 GCA_015272205.1 Synechococcales cyanobacterium T60_A2020_003
AGAGCGATCTGGGGAAGCCCGCGCTCTACCCGATAGGGTGAGCGTCGGGAGGATGTCACTGATCCGGTGGAACTGGAATCCCGGTTGTCACACAAATCACAGTTTTGGCGATCGCTCCCCGTCCTTTTGACCCAACAGGATGGGTAAGATGTGCAGTGCAACACCGTCATTGACACAGAGCAGCAACTATCCTTTACTGCATGTAAAACCAGTCGTTCAAAAACCAGGGATTTTTACAACTACCTATGGAATTCTTGATTACTCTCCTGATTACGGCTGCGGTTACTGCCGTCAGCTTGCTCATCATCTCTAAAGTTCCCTTCTTGGGGATTGAGGTGGATAGCGTCGGAAAAGCGCTGACCGCAGGTGTTGTGTTTGGCGTGCTCAATGTGCTGGGGAATTTTGTGGTCAGCATTCTTCGCACCCCGTTGGTGGCGATTCTGACCCTCGGCATTTCGTTTTTAATCTCGCTGATTATTTTCTTTATTGTCTTTGGGTTAACCGCCAAGCTGGTTACGGGCTTTCGCCTGCGCTACGGGTTGATGAGTGCCTTTATGGGTGCGATCGCCCTCAGCATCGTCAACTCCATCATCTTCTGGCTGGTTAGCTTGATTTTCTAAATCTCCGAATCTCCGAACGATAGATTCAAGCCCCTGTCGTTCTGAGATTGCTGCCCTGAGGGGTAGAGTTTTGCCTCCGATCCCGGCACAATAGCCTTAGAGATGTGTGCCGGGATCGATTTTTTTTATGGACTATGGCATCAATCGGCGATCGCTCCTTACCGGATTAGGAGCTATGAGCATGGGGATCATGCTGGGGGGATGTCGCCAGCGGGATCACGTTACTCTGAGCGCTGTCCTGTTGGATAATGCCGTTCCACCCCAACTGCTCACCGAATTTGAGAAAACTCTGCAATCGGGCATCCAACTTCAGGTTGAAAGTAAGGCACAGTTGCGCGATTTGTTTACGCAACTGCAAACGTGGCACAATGCCGAAACGTCAGCCGACGATCGCTCAAAAAAGCCTGCGCTCCCGGCAAATGTGATGGCCTTGGGGGATTACTGGCTCCAGCCTGCCATCCAGCAGGGACTCATTCAGCCGATGAATCCGAACTCCTGGGCGGGGTGGAGCAATCTGGGGACTCCGTGGCAACAGCTTGTAAGGCGCGATCGCCAGGGGAAGCTGAGCGAATCCGGGGAGCTGTGGGCGGCACCGTACCGCTGGGGACACCTCATGATCGCCTACCGTAAGCCAGAGTTTGAAAACCTGGGATGGCAACCCCAAGACTGGGTAGACCTATGGCGACCGGACTTAAAGCGTCGGTTTTCCTTGCCAGACAGTGCCCGCACGGTCATTGGCCTCACCCTCAAAATGTTGGGGCACGGGTTTAATGAACCTGCACCAATGGCGATCGCCGATCTGCAGCCCGCTCTGAATACGCTCAACCAGCAGGTCAAGGTGTATAGTTCCGATGCCTATCTCCAGCCGTTGATTATTGGCGATACGTGGTTGGCCGTGGGTTGGTCTACGGATATCTTGCCCGTGTTGGAACGTAACAAGAGCTTAGCGGGTGTCATTCCCACCTCTGGAACCTTACTTTCCGCCGATATTTGGGTCGTGCCTACGAATCCAGACGCGGCGGCTCCGAGTTCGAATGCATCGGCTCAACCGTGGGTAGAATTCTATTGGCAACGGGTGATCGCCGAACAGCTTTCGTTGCTAAGCAGTGGCGCATCACCGCTCTTGATCAAGGGCGATCGCGCAACTCTACCCAGCGCACTCCAAACCAACACGCTACTGATCCCCCCCGCAGAGATCATGAACCAAAGCGAGTTTTTAGAGCCAATATCCGAAGAGGCGATCGCCCAGTACAAAGAACTCTGGATTAAAACCCGCGTAGCTGATCCTCTAGATCAATAGAAATGCCCAAACCTGCTACATCCATGTATACCTGGCAACCAGACACCTCTGGATCTTCATCCGTTGCAACTAGCGGCTCGCAGAGATAGGCAGCTAATGCCCTGGGTTGGGGACGCTGTTCGTTAAACACACGGGTAATGTAGCCAAACTCTTGAGAAACCCGACCAAATAATGTCACAAGGGCATACCGTTCCCAATAGTTGTAGGTACGCCACTCCGCCTCATTAACCACTAGATCGACATGAGGAGGCAAACCATCTGTTCCTGGAGCAGCCACCCATCCACTTAGCAGATCTCCACCATACTGCGATTGAATCCACCATAAACTCGGTGGCGTTAGCGACGTTTCAGAGATCGTATACTGGGTCACCATCTCTTCGCTCGGCAACACCGCATCCGGCTCTAACCATTGCAGTCGCGGCGGTTGGGACAATAGCACTTGAAGCTGTTCATCATCTAGCGCAAACGCAGGCAAAGACCAGCCTAGACTTGATAAGACGCTGGCTACTACTACTGCGGATTGTATGTCGATCGATCGGATCACCGTCCTTAATCTTCGCTACGCTTCAATCTGGCTCAGCGGGATCAGGCATTCTTGGATGAGCAAAACGGGCTTATCCTTAAATACAAGTTGCGCTCGTAGGCTGATCTGGTTAATCACAACACCCACAGGCTTTTGGGGATAATCCGGATGCACCTCGTAAAATGTACGATACGCATGCTGAGCAATTTGCAGCAGCATCGGATCGAGGGCAGGGGGCAGATCTTCTAGGTGATGATGCTCCAAACCGTTGGCACTCGAACTCAGCGGGATATCCGCTGCAGGCCGTGATAGTGGTCTTTCGGTCGTATACACGATCCTTCTCCCTACTCTTTTGCTAGAACTCTAGTGTATCGCTAAAGTTCCGGCAAGTAGTAGTGATAATTCGCCACAAAATTTAAATATTACGCTATCGGCAGCGTAGTATCCGGAAAAGCCAGCTTAAGCTAGAGCCGCCGCCAAAGCTTTGCCCATATCCCGACAGCCTACCAGCGTCATCCCTTCAGACATAATGTCGCCTGTGCGGTAGCCTTGATCGAGAACCTTCATGACCCCTTGCTCGATGTAGCTTGCGGCTTCGGGTTCGTTGAGGCCATAGCGGAGCATCATCGCCGCACTCAGCACCTGGGCGAGGGGATTAGCCTTATCCTGTCCGGCAATGTCCGGGGCAGACCCGTGAACAGGTTCAAAAACGCCAGGGCCAGAACTTCCCAAACTTGCCGAGGGCAGCATTCCAATACTTCCGGTGAGCATGGCAGCGGCATCAGAGAGAATGTCACCAAAGAGGTTTCCGGTCACGATCGTGTCGAATTGCTTCGGCCAGCGGAGAAGCTGCATGGCGGCATTGTCCACGTAGAGATGGGACAGTTCCACATCGGGATACTCGGAGGCCAAAGCGGTGACGCGATCGCGCCAGAGCTGCGATACTTCCAACACATTGGCCTTATCAACAGAGCAAAGTTTCTTGCCCCGTTTCTGAGCAGTTTCAAACGCCACACGGGCAATGCGATCCACTTCGGAATCGGTGTAGACCATCGTGTTCACACCCCGCTTTTCGCCCGTTTCGGTTTCGAAAATACCTTTGGGTTGCCCAAAGTAGATGCCGCCGGTCAGTTCGCGGATCACCATGATGTCTACTCCTTCTACCACCTCTTTTTTGAGGGTGGAGGCATCGACCAGTTGCGGTAGAATCGTGGCTGGACGCAGATTGGCGAAGAGTTTTAGTCCGGCTCGTAGCCCTAATAAGCCTTGCTCCGGGCGAAGATTGGAGGGTAGGGAATCCCACTTATAACCTCCGATCGCCGCCAGCAGCACGGCATCACTATCGCGGCACATCTCCAGGGATTCAGCCGGAAGGGGTACGCCCGTTGCGTCGATGGCTGCCCCGCCGATCAGGGCTTCTTGGAATTCAAACTGAATGTCAAATGTTTGGCCGACCTGCTTAAGCACGTCTACCGCGACCGTAATAATTTCGGGGCCGATGCCATCCCCAGGGAGTAAGGTAATGCGGTATTGCCGTGCCATAGGTTGCCTTCCAGTGTTGTAAGTAACGGTTAAGTGGGGTTAGAACTCAAATGATGACTATTGCTGGGATGCGGTGCGTTACGGCTGCGCCTAACACACCCTACGAACCTGGCCTACTCGACGCGGCTAGGCGATCCACCGGAAAGATATTGTATCAACTTGTTGGAACCCCGTGTTGGGATTAACGGTGGAGAAGGGTTGGAGTTAGAAAGGGCGATCGCGCAGCATGAACTCCACTTTGGGTATCAGCGGATCTTGAACAATGCCAAAGCCTTGATAGCCCCAGCGATTCATCACATTACTGAGCTGGTTGCCAAGCAGCGATTCCACCGCAAAGCGATCGGCAAGGGTTTGGGCAAAGGCGTTGAGGTAGCTGAGTGCATCCGCATGTTCTTTGAAAACCAGCAGAAACTCCGTCGGAGGTTGGTCATCGGTTTCGGCAGTGTTCGCAAGGCGCGGACGGGCAACGAGATACTGTCCATCCTGCTTCGATCGCACCAAGTAGTAAACATCAGACTGCATGGTTTTCTCCCATGACGGGCGATCGCCCCATCCCTAATTCATCTCCGTGAGCTTAATTCGAGGATCGGCCACCTTCAGGAGCAGGTCAGCCAGTAAGTTGCCCACAATCAGCATCACCGCTCCCATCATCAAGCTCGCCATCACCAGATACAAATCCTGCGCTCGTACCGCTTCCAGTACTAGTTTGCCCAGTCCCGGCCAGTTAAACAATCCTTCGGTAATGAACGCACCACTCAGGAGCGAGGCGAATTCAAACCCCAGTAGCGTAATCAACGGGTTAACGGCGTTCCGCAGGGCATGGACATAGACGACCTTGTTTTCCGATAATCCCTTGGCTCGTGCCGTGCGAATGTAGTCTTGGCGCATCACGTCGAGCATTTGACCCCGCATAATCCGCTGCAACCCGGCAAATCCGGTAATGCTGAGAGCCAGGGTCGGTAAAATCAAATGCCAGCCAATGTCTAGAATTTTGCCAAACCAGGAGAGATCCTCATGGTCGATGCTGGTCATTCCCCCGACCGGGAAGAGGGGCGAGGTGAGCTGAGCGAAAAAGAGCAGCAGCAAGCCCGTAATCAGGGTGGGAAAGCCTTGGCCAATGTAGCTAATTACGCGCAGAATTCGGTCAATGAGCTTATTGTGATGAACCGCACCGATGATGCCTAAGGGAATAGCGATCGCCCAGGTCACGACGATAGACGACAGCGCCAACAGCAGCGTGGGGGGAATCCGTTCCCGGAGAATCGACGACACCGGACGCTGGTAGGCAAAACTAATGCCAAAATCGCCCTTGGTGACGACCTGCTTCAGCCAGAGCCAGTATTGCTGCCACACGGGTTTGTCCAAGCCAAAGCGAGTTTGCAAATCCTGCAGGGTTTCTTGGGAAATCTGGGGATTTAGGCGGAGGGTGTCGAGGTAGTCTCCAGGGGCAAGCTGAATGATGAAAAAGCTGAGGGCAGAGGCCAACAGCAGGGTCAGCAATGCCTGTAGCACCCGCTTAACGGTATAGGTCGTAAAGTCACTCCGTAGTGCTTGGGATACGGAGTTGATGAACGACTGAACACGGCGCTGGCCTGAAGAAGTGGTTCCTGATGTCATGGTGCAAACTGCATGAATGGGCGAAATCGCGGCATGATCTTGGCGCAGAAACGGATCTAATATTCCACGAGTGACACGATGGGCACATCCGGCAACTGCTGCCGCCCACCTAAATCCGTTAGCTCGATGATAAAACCAAACCCGGCAATCTGGCAGTTGGCCTGTTCCACAAGTTGGGCAGTGGCAGCGGCAGTGCCCCCCGTGGCGATCAAATCATCCACAATTAAAACGCGGCTGCCGGGATGGAGGGCATCTTGATGCATTTCCAGGCGATCGCTTCCATATTCCAACTCGTACTCGGCGGCATAGGTAGCAGCAGGTAGTTTCCCAGGCTTGCGAACCGGGATAAAGCCCAAGCCCATTTGATAGGCCAGCGGCACACCGAACATGAACCCACGGGATTCCATACCCGCGATCGCATCCACCTCTAAATCATCAAACGCCTCCGACAGGCGATCAATGGTATATCGCAAACCATCTGGATCTTTGAGTAGGGTTGTGATGTCGCGAAAGAGGATACCGGGTTTTGGGAAATCGGGAATATCTCGAATCAGAGCACGCAAATCCATAGGGTAGTACGTTGGGATGCTAGACAGCAGGGGGACAGAAGCGAGACGTTAGTGGGCTGGGCGATCGCCAGTCTTCCACGATATCTCCCGACATCTAGAGTTAGTAAACCACAGGTTTCTGGTAATTCAGAGCATCCCTCAGAATTTGTAGAAAGAGACCTCCGACGCCTCGAAATTTATTGCAATTTCAACGAGGACTATCTCTAGGGAACCGATTTAAATGTACGGTGTATTAAGAATTCGTCTTATTTTTTAAACTTCATACCCATCAGATCATCACTCTCGAATTGGGTATAGGGTTCATTCCAGGGTTATTCACACTTACGTTGCCAGTGCTCCCATGTCATCTCGCGATTTCTCATCCGATCAACCGCTCGGTTCCGCCCTTGTGGAATCCCGTCCGCACATTAATATCTTTACAATGCTGCGGCTCGGTCTGTACCAAATGGGGATTGGCTTGCTGTCCCTGCTGACCTTGGGTGTTCTGAACCAGGTGATGATTTCAGAACTGCGAATTCCGGCCACGATTGCGGCAGGGGCGATCGCCATGTACCAGTTTGTGGCTCCGGCGCGGATCTGGTTTGGGCAAATGTCGGACAACAAACCGCTGTTGGGCTATCACCGCACGGGCTACATCTGGACAGGACTGATGTTGCAGGGAGTTTGCCTGTTTGCGGCGGTGCAGGTGGTGTGGCAATTGGGTGCAAGTGCTGCCGCCGGATGGTCAATGGCAACCAATCTCTGGGTCGCGTTGCTGGCTCTGATGTTTGCCCTCTATGGCCTTTGCATTAGTGCAGCGGGAACCGCTTTTACCGCCATGCTGGTGGATGTGTCCGAGGAGGAGAATCGCTCCCAGTTAGTCGGAATTGTTTGGGCGATGCTGATGGTGGGCATCGTGGCAGGGGCGATCGCCGGACAAAAGATGCTGGAAGGGATCACGCCGGATCTCTTGCAACCCACCGTAAATCGTCTGTTTATGGTCTTTCCAGCGATTGTGTGTGGGCTGGGCATTGCCGCTACGTTTGGGATTGAGAAACGCTACTCTCGCTTTTCTAAACGATCCTCTGGGGGCGATCGCGACGATCAAATTTCTCTACGCCAATCCCTCAGGGTTTTAACCGCATCCCGGCAAACGGGCTTTTTCTTTGCCTTTCTCCTGGCGATGACCGTGGGTTTGTTCCTGCAACAGCCTGTTCTGGAACCCTATGCCCGTGAGGTGTTTGGCATGTCCCTGGGCGAAAGTGCGGGACTAAACCAATTTTGGGGTTACGGCATCCTCGCTGGGATGGGGGTGGCTGGCTTTGTGGTGGTTCCGCGTTTGGGCAAACAGCGTACCGCAACCTTGGGCTGCTGGTTCACCGCAGCGTGCTTTATCCTGGTGATTCTTTCTGGACTGACCGCCTCCCAACCGATGCTAAAAAGTAGCGTGATGCTCTTTGGTCTGGCGTCGGGCATTTTGACCAATAGCGCCGTTTCCCTGATGCTGGACTTGACGGCAGTGGAAACAGCTGGAACCTTTGTGGGTGCGTGGGGATTGGCACAGGCCATGGCGCAGGCAAACGCAACGGTGGCGGGAGGGGTGTTACTCGATCTTGGGCGATCGCTCTTTAGTTCGACCTATTTAGCCTTTGCGCTGGTGTTTGCCTGCGAAGGGGCGATGATGCTGGTAGCCGTCAGTCTGCTGAGCCGGATTGATGTGCAGGAGTTCAAAACAGATTCGCAAAAGGCGATCGCAGCAGTCTTGGAACAGGATTTAGAGTAAATGGACTGGACACAGATAGTCACCCAGGCGGAAGCGATCACCGAGCAGGTGGGGCAACGGCTGCTTCAGGATTTTGGGCAGGTACGGGCAACGGAGAAAGCGGACGGTAGCCTGGTGACGCGGTCGGATCAGTGGGCGGATGGAGCCTTGCGGGAGGCGATCGCCCGTCAGTTTCCGGGGCATGGCGTCCTGAGTGAGGAAGTGGAGCATATCTTTCCGGATACGGACTGGTGCTGGATTATTGACCCGATTGACGGCACAACCAACTTTGCGCGCGGGGTGCCGCTGTGGGGCATTTCCCTGGGCTTGCTTTACCAGGGAACCCCCGTGTTCGGCCATGTGCGGATTCCGCCCCTCAACCACCAATGTTTTCACGGCTTCTGGATGGGAGAGTCGGGATTAGCAGGCCCAACCGGGGCGTACCTCAACCATCAGCCCATCCATGTCAGCACCGAGGAACCGTCGGGCAACCACTTTTTTAGCCTCTGCGCCCGCAGTACAAAGATTTTGCAGCAACCGTTTCCGTGCAAGATTCGGATGCTGGGGGTGGCAACCTACAACTTGCTGAGTGTGGCGACGGGAGCCATGCTAGGGGGTGTGGAAGCGACACCAAAAATTTGGGATATTGCGGCGATTTGGGCGATCGTGCAGGCGGCGGGCGGTGTTTGGGTTGCCCTGGATGATCAGCCGATTTTTCCCCTGCAACCGGGTAGGGACTATAGTGCGCGATCGTTTCCAACCTTGGTGGCGAGTTCACCGGAACTGGCGGAGCGCTTTCGTCCGCTGGTGGCGTGCGTAGTGCGGTAATAGAGGTTCAGGTGCATGTTCGAGGGACGTGTGTTAGCAGATCGGCTCAGCGTGTTAATCATCTGCACGGTACAGGCGGCATTACAGCTACCGGGCAAGGGACATCATTGCATACTCCCAAACTAGAGGCGATCGCCCCGCCCCTCGCGCTAAGCTAAAAAGCGATGTCTTGTGAGGGTTGAAGACGATGCACACGTGGCACTGGCAATCCTGGAACGATATGCCCTATCTAACCTGTAGCCTGTTGGAGTCCTGGGCGCATGGCTTTTTTACCCAGCAGTTTAGTCCCCGTGTTCCCGAAGAGCTGGTGACCGTTCTGCGACCAGAGGCGCAAGTCTGCCGTGTGAAGCAGGTGCATGGCAATACTGTTTTGACGCCTTTCGACTTGCAGCATCCGCCCACCGCAACCTCTGATGCCGATTCGGTGCTCCATGCGGCGGATGGCCTTGTTACCGAGCAGAATCAACAATCCGTATGGGTCTGCACCGCTGACTGTGTGCCCGTCCTGATTGCCGATGACACCACCGGACAAGTTGCCGCTGTCCATGCTGGATGGCGCGGAACGGCTGCTCGTATCGTGCCAGCGGCGATCGCCTGTCTTCAAGCTCAAGGGAGTAAAATCTCGAACCTTCGAGTTGCCTTGGGGCCTGCGATCGCTGGAGAGGTCTACCAGGTTTCCTCCGACGTCGCGGCTGAACTCGGTGCAAGCCTGTTTCCCCATGAGGCGTCTCAACACCCCGAAACGGAGAGTCGCACCCTGGATCTCTTGGCGCAGTTGCGTGATCGTCCAGACTCTCCCGTTCAGGATGACCCTGAACCTGGCAAGGTGCGGGTCGATGTGCGGCGGGTGAATGTTCTCCAGCTTCAGCAACTTGGCCTTGATCCCGAACACATAGCGATCGCCCCGTTTTGCACCTACCAACAGCCGCAGCATTTCTTTTCTTACCGACGCAGTCGCCAGAAAAAGGTGCAATGGTCGGGGATTGTCAGCGAAGCCGCAAGCTAGAAAACTACCGCGTGGCTGACCAGGGAATCGTTGGGTCTATGGCCAAGGCGTTGGCGACGGCAGCGGCTCCGTAACGGTTGATATGGCTGGGATCTTGAAAATAGCCATTTTCGTACAGCCACGCCTGACTCAAATCCACAAAAACGAAGCCTTCATCTACCGCAAGCTGCTGCATGTACCATCGAAACTGCTCTTCGTAGTACTGCCGGGTGGGGTCAAGGTAATCGGCGGTGAGTGGCAAACTTACAAACACGAGGGGAATGCCCTGTTCCGCTGCGAATTGGGCGATCGTTCGGGTGGCGTCGGTCTGCACACCCTCCAGGGAAAAGGGACGATAGCTGCCGTCAAAGTCTCCCGATACGTGTGGGAATTGCTGGTAATAGCTCACAGGCTCGAAGCGCGTATCAATGGCTGCAAAACCCAGTTCGTCGATATGGATGGGATGGGCTGCTGCTGCTCCGCTCAATTGCCCAAGCGGATCGGGAGCGGCGATCGCGTCATTAGTTGACGTTTGGGCGGCCATTAGGTTCGCCTCTGACCACGAATGGCACAGAGACTTGACCGGAACCGCGATCTGCGCCGATAGATCCTCCCTTGGTATCGGAGGCACATCGACACAGACGGTTCCTGGCTCTTTGGAAGAGGCGATGGTCCCAGTGGGTAGTTCTGGCCGAAACTGAATGGGGCGATCGCCCGTTGCCAAAGCCTGATAGCCAGGAGACGATGTAATCCGGGCATAGGTGGCATCAGTGCGTCCGCTATTAAATGCCCGCGATCCATCCGCCCACACAATCAACTTGGGCAGTTGATCAGGCGTTAACACCTGCCGCAATACGACATCGATCACCTGGGCGGTGGCTCCGTTCACGCTAAAGTTATACACTGTTACCCCGTCGTAGCCTTGATCGCGCAGAGCATCCCGCAACACGGTTGGATCAACCCCTTGGAGTGCCCGCGAACTGCCCACCACCAGCACATCCGGTACGCCTGAATGTTTCATAAAGGCCGCATAGCGCTGCAATTGCTGATCGAGTAATTCGCTGTGGAACGATGGAAACTCGTAGATGGGATTCAGGATGACGGGGGTGACGATATTCATCCCGGTTTCGGCCTGACGTAGGGATAGCAAAAAGGGTTCGGCGTTCGATTCATCCGTGAATGGCGTGGACTTTGAGGTGAGAACCAGCGATGACGGTACGCTGCGGAGCAGGGGTGTAGAGAGATGCTCCGAGAGACTACCCCCCCCAAGGGCGATCGCCACTATGGCACTGGGTAACATGCTTGTCCTCCAAGCGACACGACTCCACGCTTTATACCAACCCTCTTTGCCGCCCCAATCTGGTGTTCCCCGGTCTGAAGACTGAAGCCCTTCACCACGACTCAATGCCTAACCCTCTACATAGATTGCGATTCCCTAATTCGTGAACAGAACTCGTTATCTCAATTTTGAGTTCAGGACTTACGCACTACGTGCGGCGTCCTGAGTCTTTTAGGCGATTTTGCGCGG
>JACYMB010000173.1 GCA_015272205.1 Synechococcales cyanobacterium T60_A2020_003
TCCTGGCATTTTACGCCGCAGAGCGGCGGGGAATCGACCCGCAGGGATTGAAACGGTTCCTGCGCGATCGCCCAGTTTTTGGAGCGGTATTGGTGGGTAGAGACTGTGGCTGATCCTAAATTTTGAGGTTTGAGTTTATGATCCGTCGGTGCTGTCGGAGGTCGATGCGCTCGACTCGTGGGGCAACATGGGAAATACCTTGCGGACGAGGGCTTTGACCCCGGAATCGGTTTCTTCAACATTTTTCTGGGCTTCGGCGAGGGCGACTTCCCAGGCGGGGGCGAAGCCTGGAGAGGATACGACTAAACTCCGCAATGCTCGATCCCAGATGTGGAGGGTTTTTAGTTCTGCCCGTCCGGGTTTATTGGAGAGGGTGGCAACGGTCACGCGCAGGTTTTCGTTCTGTTTCCGCAGGGTTTCTACCTCTTTGCGCAGTTCCTCATAGCCTTTAGAGTTGATGCTCATTTGGGTATTTAGATATCCCTTGAGGGTTTCAATCTCTTTGCGTAAGGACGATTGGGTGCGACGTTTGCCCAACCAGACGAGGACAGTCACAATTAACCCAATTCCTAACCCAACGCCGAATACGCTGATTTCCGTTTGCAGTGCGTCCATTGCTATCATTATCCCTATCTCAAGTGAGCATTTGTTAAATCGTTCTGTGTTTGTGGGGGGGCGATCGCCCTTAACTGCCTGGATCTTAGCTTCAGTTGGGGATCTTTTGGTGAATGAGAATGGGAAAAGGGGCGATCGCTCTTTTGGGATGCGAAAGTGCCCGTCAACGGCTATCGTGAATGAAGAAACGTTACGCTACTACCCCAATTTTCGAGCTATGAGTATTCGCCGCGTTGCTGATGTGCTGAAGAATGGTCAACCGGATGAAGCGGTGACCGTTCAAGGATGGGTTCGCACCAAGCGAGAGCAAAAGGGATTCTCCTTTGTGGAGTTGAATGATGGCTCGTCGATGGCGGGACTACAGGTGGTGATCGATGAATCCCTACCGGACTACGAAGCGACCCTGGCGCGGATGAGTACCGGAGCGGCGATCGCCGTTGATGGCGTGGTGGCGGAATCTCCTGCGAAGGGACAGCGCATTGAGCTAAAAGCCAGCAATGTCACCATTCACGGGGAATCCGATTCGGAAACCTATCCCCTTCAGAAAAAGCGGCATTCGTTTGAATTTCTCCGCACTATTGGACATTTGCGATCGCGCACCAATACCCTCGGCGCAGTATTCCGGGTTCGCAATGCCTGCGCTAATGCGGTTCACCAGTTTTTTCAAGAGCGGGGTTTCCTGTGGGTACACACGCCGATCATCACCGCGAGTGACTGTGAGGGAGCGGGTGAACTGTTTACGGTCACGGGGCTAGATCTGAAGAATGTGCCCCTGAAGAAGGACGGAACGGTGGACTTTGAGCAAGATTTCTTTGGACGGCAGGCCTACCTGACGGTGAGTGGTCAGCTCGAGGCGGAAATCATGGCGATGGCGTTTACCAACGTCTACACCTTTGGCCCCACGTTCCGGGCTGAAAATTCCAACACGTCGCGCCACTTGGCGGAGTTCTGGATGATTGAGCCAGAAATGGCTTTCTGCGACCTGAACGGCAATATGGATTTGGCAGAGGAGTTTCTCAAGTACGTCTTTGCGAAGGTGCTAGATCAGTGCGCGGAGGATATGGAGTTTTTCAACCAGCGCATTAACGATACAGTGCTGTCTAATGCTGAGCATATCCTCAACAACCAGTTTGAGCGGATCACCTATTCCGAGGCGATCAAGCTGCTTGAAAAGAGCGATCGCACCTTTGAGTTTCCGGTGTCCTGGGGCTTGGATATGCAGTCGGAGCATGAGCGTTATCTGGCGGAGGAACTGTTTAAAAAGCCTGTGATTGTCACGGATTACCCGGTGGAAATCAAAGCGTTCTATATGCGGATGAATGATGATGGCAAGACGGTGCGGGCGATGGATGTGCTGGCTCCGGGTATTGGCGAGATTATTGGCGGATCGCAGCGGGAGGAGCGTTTGGATGTGCTGGAGCGGCGGATTGAGGCGCAGGGAATGCCGAAGGAGTCGCTGTGGTGGTATTTGGATCTGCGTCGCTTTGGTACGGTGGAGCACGCTGGATTTGGGCTGGGGTTTGAACGCCTGGTGCAGTTTATAACCGGGATGGCCAACATTCGCGATGTGATTCCGTTCCCGCGTACACCGTTGAATGCGGAGTTTTAGGGTTTTCTCGCAACGAGGAGATTCCGCCAAACGACTCTATTTTTGAGCATGGGTTTAGAACACCGCAAGGTGGTACTGAATCAGCACCCACAGCGGTATAGTTTTGGAATCCGTTTATACCAAACTTACCCATCTGTTTCAACGGCTCTGAACCCATGCCACACCGCATCAGCGTGGAACCGCTCGATAAACTTCACCAAGAACTCCTAGACGATTCCAGTTTGAACCTCAACTATTTGGTATTAGTGGTGGCGTCCTGTGTGATTGCGACCCTGGGGCTGTTAACCCACAGCGCCGCAGTAATCATTGGAGCGTTGATTATTGCGCCGTTAATGAATCCCCTGCGTGGACTGGCGTTGGGCGCACTCATTGCCGATCGCACCTTATTTCGTCAGTGCATCCTATCACTGGGAGCGGGGGTAGGGGTGGCGATCGCCATCTCTGCGCTACTCGGACATCTATTTCAACGTCAGTTCGGGATAAGAGAGGGGCAGGTTAGAGAGGCTGAAAGTGCTAAG
>JACYMB010000174.1 GCA_015272205.1 Synechococcales cyanobacterium T60_A2020_003
ACACCACGGCAAATATAAAGTTTGAGATACTTACCCCCAATCGGGATATGGCCGAGAATATTGCGGATCAGGTCGGAGTGAAGTTTTTCAACGATTATGCGGGCATTGCCTATATCTGTGACGCGGAGGTACTGTACGCGCACACTTTCTGCGGGCCAGACGGCTGTTGAATCCAAGCAACGCAGGCCTAAAAAGCCGGGGCATGACCCCGGCTTTTTAGCTAAAGCAGCAGAAGCCTCTCGCCATACTCTCCGATGTGGCGTGAGATGATGCGAGTGAGTTGAGTTTTAAGTTGCAACATGGGTATGGAGTGGATTGTCGGACTATTAACAGGGATCATGACTCTACTTGCGCCCGTTGGGGTGATTAGCGAAAGCCTAGTGGAAGATGCCCTTCGCGATCGCCTTTCGTCTGCCGAATCTCTCCAGGTGCGGATCGATAATGTGCCGACGCATCAACTTTTGGAAGGACGGGTCGATCGGGTACGGATTGCAGGTCGAGGACTGTATCCATTACCGGATGCGCGAATTGCACTGCTGGACATCGAAACCGATCCCATTGATGTGCAAATGGATCAAGTACGCCAGGGGCACCTCCGACTGGAGGAACCGCTGCAAATGGCGATGCATGTGGTAATTACAGAAGATGACCTGCAAACCGCGCTGCAATCAGAAGCCGTGATTGAGCAGTTGCAAGACTGGAGTGAGGATATTTTTGGTGAGGGCATAGACGGGTATGACCTAGTTGACCCCAAAGTACAGTTTTTGGGCGATCGCCGCCTCCAGGTGAAGGTGCAACTCCAGGGGCGATCGCCCGATGTGGATCCCATTGCCATTTCCGCTGCGGTCACGATCGACGCCTTGGGAGCCCAGGTACAGCTTCTCGATCCTCAAATTACGATTGATAACGAACCCTTGCCGGATGAACTCGTCAATCCCGTTGTGCAGGGCTTAAATCAACAGCTTGATCTGCGATCGCTAGAAAACGAAGGGATCACCGCCCGTTTGCTAGACTGGGAATTAACCCCCGATACGCTATCAATAGTGGCTTTTGTCAAAGCGGAACCCAAAGCATTGCGATAGACGTTGACTAATCGGTTCCCAATTGTGGCGATTCACAACTAAGTTGCTTCTCCCCTGCTAATCCTGATGTAGGATGCAGGCACAACCCTTCAGTCCTGTTCGTCAGGGGATCCAGGGAGATCCGACGATGGCCTCTAGCGGCTAACACTACATTTACAGGAGTTTCAACCATGCAAGATCCGAACGTGCGCGATCGCGAACCCAGCACTGCCCCCTCTTGGAAAATCATTGCTGGCCTGGTTGCGGCTGTGGTTTTGGTCGGTGGAGGGGCAGCCGTTTGGACCATGAACTCTGCGAACGCTCCTGGAACCAATCCGGTGGAGTCTACGGACGGTACCGCCGTCAACCCGTCCGATCCGTCTGAAACAGCGGTTCCACAGGAAGCAATGATTCAGGCCTATGTCCTGGAAATCGATGGCAACAGCTTTAAGCTGGTGCCTGCCAGCGTGCCCACCAGTAGCACGGAGCCAGCCGAGCAATTAAAGGACAGCTTCAAGTACATCCTGTCGCCCGATCAGGTGGAAACTGGGTTCTCAGAAATTCCAGCGGGGACGAAACTGCTGAACCTCACCATAGAGGACGATGGCGTGCATGTGGATTTGTCCTCCCAGTTCACCCAAGGGGGAGGCAGCGCCTCCATGACCGGACGCTTGGGACAAGTGGTATACACAGCCTCTAGCCTTGATCCAACTGCATCTGTATGGATTTCGGTAGACGGCAAGCCGCTAGAGGTGTTGGGAGGTGAGGGGTTGATGGTAGACCAGCCCATGACCCGCGCCAGCTTCGATCAGAATTTCCCGCTGTAGCGATCGCCCCTACTTCTGCGTATTTCAGACTATCGATCATCCCCCCACAGACTCGCTAGGACGGGTGGAGATGTTGGCTTGTATCCTCCTATGACTCCAAAAAATGAGACGCCTGCACTGATTGCGTCGTTGCTCCTAACGGTGGGTTTGCTGGGGGGAGGTGGGTGGTGGTTGATGCGCCAACTCAATATCGGGCGATTGCCCCAATCCCAGGTCGTCAGTGAAACGCCGAGTACCTGAACATCCTCCGAGTCTCCAGAGGTGACCACGGCCGATCGTTTTGCGGATGTCTCTAAAGTCCCGACAGGCTTATTTTCCTACGGCGGCAGCACCACCTGGGCTCCGATTCGGGGATTCGCTGATCCAGCAATTCAATCTGCTTTATCCGGATTTCAGCTTCGATATGTCGATCCAGCCAGCGGTGCCCCAGGCTCGTCGGCAGGCATTCGCATGTTGTTAGACGGACAGCTTAGTTTTGCCCAATCATCCCGTCCCTTAACCGATGAGGAGTACCAACGGGCAACCCAACGGGGGGGTCGCTGCAGCAAATTGCCGTCGCCCTAGAAGGATTGGCGATCGCCGTCAATCCAGACCTGCCTGTGGCGGTTAATCCAGCAGGCGGGCTTTGTGCCACTGCGATCGCCATAGTTACTGATGCTCGCTAATTGAGTCGCTGTTTTAGCCAGAAATTGAGAAGAGGGAGCGCAAGTTGATACCCCAACTGTGGACCATAGATTAATCCCTTCTGCTCTAAGCTGTTTAGAGCACCCTGAAGTCCCCCTCCCCGAGAAAGTTGGTGCTTTTTAATATAGAGCTGATTTGACATCTTTATAGTTAGACTTAAAGGAGCCAAACCTCTTAAACCGAACAACGATGAGCTATTCGAGCA
>JACYMB010000175.1 GCA_015272205.1 Synechococcales cyanobacterium T60_A2020_003
AACTTGCTCTTTTTTGATTCTGATACCCCGTCCGCTTGCGGCGGGGTAGTTCATTCGCAATTTCTCCACTCCAATCGGGGTTGAATCGGTACACTAAGACTCGATCGGTCTTCAGCAGTTGACGCACTTCTCGCACTGTAGCATTCAAAATAGTGGAGAGTTCCAGCGATTGCCGAATGCGCTGGGTTAGCTCCGTGAAGATCTTCTCCTGGGCAGCCTGCCCCCGCAAGGTGTCCTCAATTTCTTGAGCCTTCGTAATCTGAGCGCTGAGTGTCTGATTTTCCTTCAATAGCGCTGAAAATCGACGACTGGTTATAGCGTGACGCTGCAACCGAGCGATCGCCTCTTTCGACGACAGTTGAGTGGATAAATAATCCACCGCTCCAGCACGAAACGCTTGTACCGCAGCGTTGGGTGAGATCGGGTTTCCAGCAATGACCACAGACCAATGAGCAAGTCGGGGATTAGATTGGAGTTCTTTGCACAGAGCGATCGCCCATGAGTCCTGATTACTGTCATGCTCTACCAGGAGCAGGATGTCGGGGGGATCATCTGGCATTGTGTCGAAAGATACGCTATCTAGAGGCTGCTCGTTGATTCTCCAACCTGTAGTATTGAGAACTTTTGTCCACGTTCGCCAATTCGAGTTTGATCTGTTCACAGCCTCCGAATAAACCACCAAAAGGTGTAAGGACAATGCTTCTGGTTCTGTCAGGCTCATCATGATCTTTGAGCATCATAGGGGTAAACGGGCTATGGAACATGTCGTAGCGTGAACTGGGGGCTGAAGGGGATTAAATCTATACCTTATTTTATCGACCTCTGGTATCAATACTTGAGAAAATGGATGTTTTGCGGAGTGATTCCATAGGGTAGTCGTCGAGCCATGGAAATCGCGCTGTACCCAACTGGGATCGTGATGAAGGGCGATCGCTCCAGCATGGTTACCCTAGGATTGCCGCACCGGAAGCTCGATAATAAACTCTGCACCGTTCCCTGGCTGTGAAATGCAGTAAAGGTGGCCTTGGTGCTTTTCGGTGACAATTTGATAGCTGATAGACATACCCAGCCCTGTCCCTTTGCCGACAGGTTTAGTGGTGAAAAATGGTTCAAAGAGGTGTGTCTGAACATCAGTCGGAATTCCAGGGCCATTGTCGGCAATATGAATCGCTACCCAGGCAGGATTGGGCTGATGGGTGGAAATGGTAATAGCGCTGGGGTGAGTTTTGAGGTCGTCGGGCGATCGCCCCGCATCCCGCTCGTTTAGGGCATCAATGGAATTGCTCAGGATGTTCATAAACACCTGATTGAGTTGTCCAGCGTAGCATTCGACAGGAGGAATGTCGCCAAAGTTTTTAATCAGCACGATTTCTGGGTGAGTCTTACACGCCTTGAGCCGATGGCGTAAAATCATCAGCGTGCTTTCTAACCCGTCGTGAATGTTGATTTCTTTGACTTCAGCCTCATCTAAGCGTGAGAAGGTGCGTAGAGATTGCACAATCTCGCGAATCCGTTCCGTTCCCACCTGCATGGAGGCTAACAGGTTTGGAAAATCTTGTTGCAAAAACTCAAAGTCGATTTCGTCTAACTTATCTGCGATCGCCGCTGAGGGGTCGGGATACTGGTCTTGATAGAGTTTAATGAGACTTAAGAGATCCGAGACATAGTCTTTAGCGTGGCTCGTGTTCCCGTGAATAAAGTTCACGGGGTTATTAATCTCATGGGCAACCCCTGCGACCAACTGGCCTAAGCTCGACATTTTTTCGGTTTGAATCAACTGCGCCTGGGTATTCTGGAGATCTTTCAAGGTTTCCTCAAGCTGACCATTTTTCTCCTGAAGTTCCAGGGTCCGTGCTTCAACGCGCTGTTCTAGGGTGCGATTGTACTGAGCCAGTTCTTCGCGAGATTTCGCCAAGTGGTCGGTCATTTGGTTGAAGGTAGTTGCCAAGATCCCAATCTCATCCTTAGATTCCACCACGGCGCGGGCCTCTAAATCCCCATCGGAGAGTCGTGCGGTAACCTGAGTCAGACGTTTGATGGGATCGGCAATCTGCCGTCGGAGTAAGTAGGTCATACCCATGCCCAGGAACAGAGCAATCAGACCTGTGAGGAGCGTTTGCCACTGGGCCGCTTGCAAACTTTGTTGGCCACGTTCCAGATCTTGAGTAAGGGCTTGCTGCTCAATCATGACGATCTCTTCTAGCAGATTCAGCATGTCATCGGCTAGGGGTTCAACCTCAGCTTGAAAGAGATAGAGATCTTCACGGGCGCGATCGCCCTCGACAATGTGGAACAAATTATCGGAGAGTGCTAGGAACGGAGTCCGCATCGAAGCAATTTTGTCGAGCTTGGCTTGCTGACTAGCCGTAAGCAGGGAGCGCTGACTGATAATCTGCCGCCATGCCTCATTGTTTTCCCTGAGGTTGGCACTGTACTCAAACCGGAAGGAGGGATTTTGAGTCACAATGTAGCTTCGCAGCGAGGACACTAACAGGGCAAACGACCCACGGAAATCGATTAAATCACCTAGGAGAATCGTGTTTTCAGCCGAAGGCGATCGCCCTTCTTGCTCCTGAATAATTTCACCAATAGTGGTAGAAATGACGGCAATCGGCACTTCACCTTCCTCATCAAGCTGGCGGAGGGCTGGCTGATTATCCAGCGCATTGTTTCGCAGGCTAAATAACTGATCGGTTAAGGGCAACCAGTCGGTGTAGGTATCCTGTAAATCGTCTAAATACTCATCCGTTTTAGAAGAACGCTGCTGTTCCAGAAGTGCATGCATCTTGACTAAGTCTGCTTCAAAGGTCTGGCGCTCCTTCTGATAGCGATCGCGATACTGGGATTCCCCCGTCGCTAAATATCCCCGCACGTTGGACATCATGCTCAGCAAGTTGGCTTCGGCATCGGCTGAGATCAGCGCCATCGGCATCCGCAAGTCTTGAGTGCGATGAATCGTCAGCATGGCACGCACACTGCCCCAATAGCTGCGTCCTACCACTAAAAAGGTCAGGAAAAGCAGCACCCCAAACCCCAAGCTCAGCTTATGGCTGATTTGAAGATCATGCAGTTGCTGTTGTAGGCGATCCAGATGGGGATGCGGTTTTTGTCGGAGCTGATTGCGCCAGGTATTAAGCCGACGTAGGACTGAAGAATTGGTGGTAAAGGGAGGCAATCGAAAGGCCATCAGTTTGCTCCCCTGTTCAGCGCAACGTTGGCAAAGCTCAGCTCATTGACGTAGTTCCATTGATAAACCTGGCTCCGAAACGTCTTCCACTGGTCGAATAGGGTGCTGAAGGCTGTGTCTTGAGCGGCCATATCGTCATAAAGCTCGAAGGCAGCACGATAGGCTGCGTCTAGAATATCTTGACTATAGGGATTCAAGGTTGTCCCTTTGAGCAGCAGTCGCCGTAATGCCTCACCGTTCGCGGCGTCATACTGAGCCAGCATTTGGAGATTGGATTCGGCGATCGCCGTTCGCAACACCTCTTGGTAATCCATTGGCAATTGATCCCATGCTGTGCGGTTAACTTGGACTTCGTAGGTCGTTCCCGGTTCCCACCATCCCGGATAGTAGTAAAACGGCGCAATCCGGTTTAGACCCAAGCGCTCATCTTCATAGGAGCCGACCCACTCTGCGGCCTCAATTTTGCCAGCTTCCAAGGCTTCAAAAATTTCATTCCCCGCAAGCACCTGCACATCAACACCGAGCTGTTTCATCACTTCGCCGCCAAGACCGGGAGTCCGCATCTTCAGCCCCTTGAGATCGGCTAAAGATTTGACCTCGCGAATGAACCAGCCTCCCATCTGCGCTCCGGTACTGCCTGATGGGAAATACAGCACGCCAAAGTCGGAATACAGAGATTGCAGGGCATCCAGTCCGCCACCGTATAGGAGCCACGACATATGCTGCTGGGCATTGAGACCAAAGGGAACCGTCGTCCCGAAGGCTAAAGCAGGATTCTTTTTAACGTAGTAATAGCTAGCCGTATGACCACATTCTACGGTACCTGCGGAAACGGCATCCATGACCTCTAGACCAGGGACTAATTCCCCGGCTTCATAGGGTGTGATCACAAATTGTCCTTTGGTGATGTCGCTCACCCGTTGACAGATTCGCTCAACTGTTCCGAATACTACGTCTAGGAATTTAGGCCAACTGGTTGCCATCCGCCACCGTACTGATGAATTCGCCAAGTTGGAGGCAGACGAGTCGGAACTCTCCGGTTGAGAGGTAGGGGCGTTGGACTGACAGGCACTAACAGTCGCCAGACCCGTACCGCTCAACAGTGTGCGGCTAACTAAAGTACGACGTTTCATAGCAAGGGAGATCCATATTGCAGATGATATTGCAGATGATGAAGATAGAGAGCGTCGCTCCGGCATGGGGGAGGGCTTGAGTGATGCTAGATCAGCACGGCTCGGCCATCATAGATAAAATTCAATAGCTCAAGTCTGAATACCTAGGCTTTTGATGATATTGTGCCCATTTCAAGATGGAAGGTAACACAATGGCAACATCGATAGCCTTCCCAGAGGCGATCGCCCGTTTCAGGACAATTCTTGGGTTAAGCGTTGGGAATCCTGGGAATTGTGAAAGGTTAAGGCAGGGAGCAAGCGCAGATAGTAGAATACATCCTGCACAGGCAGCGTTTGGGAGTGGTCATGGATTATCGAGAGGCAGGCGTAGACATTGAGGCAGGGCGGGCATTTGTTGGCAATATTCGTGACTTGGTGGAAAGTACCCGTCGCCCAGAAGTGTTGGGCGGATTAGGCGGGTTCAGCGGACTATTCCAGCTTTCAAGCCAGTATCAGGAGCCAGTGCTGGTATCGGGTACGGACGGTGTGGGTACAAAGCTAAAATTGGCGCACCAGTGCGATCGCCACGATACGGTTGGAATAGACCTCGTCGCCATGTGTGTGAATGACGTGTTGACCTGCGGTGCAGAACCTCTGTTTTTCTTGGACTACCTTGCGACTGGAGCCTTGAAACCCGATCAGCTTACCCAGGTCGTGGCTGGAATTGCGGCGGGGTGTCGGATGGCAGGCTGTGCGCTGTTGGGGGGCGAAACCGCTGAGATGCCAGGATTCTACCAACCCGGAGAGTATGATCTGGCGGGATTTAGTGTGGGTGTGGTGGAAAAAAGCCAAATCCTAGACGGATCGCAACTTCAGATCGGGGACGTGGCGATCGCCCTTGCCAGCCAAGGGGTTCACAGTAACGGTTTTAGTTTAGTGCGTCGAATTATTGAGGTGGGAGGATACGGTCTGGGCGATCGCCCCTCCCAACTCGGCGGGCAGTCGTTAGGGGAGAATCTTTTGACCCCGACCCGGATTTATGTCAAACCCGTCCTTGCCGCCCGCCAAGCCGGACTTACCATCCACGGCATGGCACACATTACGGGGGGAGGATTGCCGGAAAACTTGTCCCGATGCCTAGGGGCAGGGCAGGCGATCCAGGTTGATCCGAATGCCTGGACGCCATTGCCGATTTTTCAGTGGATTGCAGAGGCCGGGGATGTGGCGCGACTGGAGATGTTTAACACCTTCAATATGGGTGTGGGCTTTGTGGTGATTGTGCCCCCAGAGCAGGCGGAGCAGGCGATCGCCCATTTCCAGAATCAGGACATCGCCGCCGTTCCGATTGGTCAGGTAATCCCAGGCAATGGTGACCTGGTGATGGACGTTTAGCCCTGGGCAAACAGGAGCCACACCCCGGCGATCGCCACCAAGACACCCAAAACCGCTCGCGGACTGACGCGATCGCCCATGGCCATTGCAATTGGAATCACAAACAGTGGGCTGGTGGCTCCTAAAGCTTGGGCAATTCCGGCAGCGGTGAACTTGAGGGCGGTTTGCTGAAGCCAAATGGCTAGGTAGGTGCTGAAGAAGGCCGTGAGCGCAATGATCCCGATTAAACGGTGCGATCGCCGGATAGTCCAAAAGGCCGCACTCTGGTTTCGTACCGTAACCAGCACCAGCAGCACCAGGACTCCAGCAATGATCCGGATCAGCATGCTCCACAGGGGACTGATGTTGCTGCCGACTAGAGCACTCCGGGACAGCACCGCTCCACTGGCTTGGGCAAAGGCGGCAATCAGGCCAAAAATAATGCCGGGACGGGGACGGGTTTGAAAGTCGGGGGTGTCGGGGGTGCGCTCGAACACAACCCACGCGACGCCCAGAACGGTCAGGCCAATGCCCAGCCACGCATCCAGGGAGAGAGATTCATCTAGAAACATCCAGGCAATGAGGGCGGCAATCGGAGGGGCTAGGGATTCGAGTAACAATCCTCGGCGTGCGCCCAGACAATTCAAGGATTCAAAATAGGCTGTATCGCCCAAGCCAATTCCGATCGCGCCACTCAGCATCAGGAGGGCGATCGCCGTTGGGGTTGTATCGGGC
>JACYMB010000176.1 GCA_015272205.1 Synechococcales cyanobacterium T60_A2020_003
ACTGAAGGAAACGCCTTATTCTCAATACGGTGTGCTTCTTGCTGTGACCAATTACGTCATCTTTAACATGCCCGCCATCCGCAACTAGGGGAATAGGGTTGCCGTTATTCAGCGCTTTTGAATTAACGCCCGTAAATTGAGCATTGGATATCAACCGATCAAGCGCATCCGATGTGCCAATTCCTAGGACGTGACCGAGTTCGTGCACGGCAACTGAGAAAAAATCATTGGCATTTCTAGGAATATCTCCCGCCGTGTCCGGAGTACTATCAAAAAACCAGTTCACATTTGGGTTAAAGGAAATATCCCCCGTCCAAGGTTCAAAGTCTGAACCGTTGAACCGTGTATCCAGGCTAGAACCGACCGTCCATGAACCAAAGGGGCCGCCAACCGCTAACCCTCCACCCGTTTGCCCCGTACCGACGAATACCAACAGATCGTCTATTTCGGTCTCAAGATTGAACGACTTTGCTGCTCCGGTGGTGGGATTCGTGAACTTTATAGACTTCCCTGCGGGAACATTGGCAAATTCATCCAGGATGATGTTTTCCCAAACCTTGGCTGCCGCATTCAAAACTGCCCGACGTTCTGCGGTGAACCAGTTGGTCGAGTCAAAGCGATAGTCAAATTGGATATTGAAGGTGCTCGTCGTACTGGAGGCAGCCGTTACCGAATCTGTTGTTGCCGAACCTGTCAGCTTATATTTCGTATTGGATTTTCCCTTCGGGTAAACTCGAATAAAGTACGTCCCCTCTGCAACGGTTTTTTTGATGGTTTCGTTGCGTGTTCCTCGTTGTGCTGACCGCGCAATGACCGTGCCATTTTTCTGCAAAAGTTCAAGGTTGGCGTTCGCTTCTAGGTTTGAGAGCGTAAGGTTAAGCTGACTTTTTTGTCGCAGGCGCACTTTGTAAAAATCATCCCGGTCTTTAAGGCTTACTGCATCGCTAACAGTTTTAGCTGTGGAACTCAGTCGCAGTCTACGGGCATCAGATCGGGTGTTTCCGGCGCGGTCTACCATTTGCTCTATCCTGCTGAAACAGTTGAAGTGGCCCACCGTTGGTTATGCGGCATGGTCTCTACCGTAAGCTAAACGTTTGGTTGCTGATGTAGACCGAGGGGCCTGCCAAGAACCAACAGCAGCTTTTGACTACTCTTCAGTGTGCCCAGAATATGGGAGTGAGCGATCGCCCCTTTCGTGAAACGGTTGAGAAAAGTAGAGGTTAACTGGAATGCACCCGTCCAAAACGGCGATCGCGCTGCTGGTACGAGGCCAGTGCCCGATGCAGTTCTGCCCGGTCAAAATCTGGCCAGAGCGTATCCGTGACGTAGATTTCCGAGTACGCCGCTTGCCACAGCAAAAAGTTACTAAGACGCAGTTCACCACTAGTACGAATCAATAGATCTGGATCACTCGTTCCGGCAGTATACAAGAACCGTTCAAATAAGCCTTCATCAATCTCTTCCGGTTGGAGCAGACCATGCTGCACTTGAGTGGCGATCGCCCGACACGCCTGCACAATCTCCTGGCGTCCCCCGTAGTTTGTGGCCACCGTGAAATGAATGGCATGGTTGTGGCGAGTTTCGTCCATCGATCGCTCAATTTCCGCCTGTAGGGATGAGGGCAGCGCTTTCAAATTCCCCACAAAGCTAATACGAACATCCTCTTCCATCATTTCGCGGAGTTCGCGCCGCAACACTCGCTCAAACAACGCCATCAAGAAATCGACTTCTTCAACGGGACGTCCCCAGTTCTCTGTAGAAAAGGCATAGGCGGTTAGCGCTTCAATTCCCCAGTCCTTACAACACCGCAAAATATCTTTGAGGGCATCCACCCCACGCCGATGCCCCATAATTCGCGGAAAACCTTGACGCTTTGCCCATCGACCATTGCCATCCATAATCACAGCAATATGTTTGGGTAGTCGTTCCTTAACTAAATCAGAGGGTAACTCTGTCAGGGATGTAGCCTTGGCTGTCATTTTTTCTCCCGAGATGTTGACGAAGTAATCCCAAACAAACGCGACAGCGCCGTGGTGATTCGATTTACAACCTGACGGCCCAAGATGCGTAATCGAGGTGCCATCACTTCTCGCTCTACCGATTGTGTAAATCGCTGGCGGAGGAGTTCTCGTAACTTACTACTGGTCAGCGGTCGGTTTAAGATGCCGTGTTCCGCCAGAGAAATGGAACCCGTTTCCTCAGATACAACCACACAAAGGCAGTTTTCGACCCGTTCTGTAATCCCCATCGCGGCACGGTGGCGGGTGCCCAGTTGACGAGAGGCAGACCTTTCGGAAATTGGCAATATGATACCCGCCGAGAATACTCGTGATCCTCGGATCAGGACGGCTCCGTCGTGGAGAGGAGTGGTCGTTTGAAAAATGGTCTGCAGCAACTCTTTTGATACCTCAGCATTCAGCCGTACACCCGGAACAGAAAAATCCCGCTCATCGATCGGACGACTCGTTTCTAAAATTAGCAGAGCCCCGATCCGATTTTGCGAAAGTTCCTTAACCGCATCCACAATTTCATCAATGACGCTGTCTGGCTTGGGAATTGCTTCATAGGAGCTTTGAAAAAGCTGACTAAATTCCCCTCGACCCAGTTGTTCCAACAGTCGCCGGAATTCATTTTGGAGAATGAAGGCCATCGCTACTGCCGAGCCAATCACCAATTTTTCTAGCACAAAATGCAGCAGCCGCAGATTCAAGAAACTGCTGATCGCGGCTGCCAGCATCAGAATGATCAGTCCTCGAACCATCCAAAGCGTGCGTCGTTCGCCAACGATGAGCAGGATGGAATAGGTCAGCACTAAAACCAATCCAACGTCAATCACAGAGAGCAGCAAGGACTGAGTCCAGCCAAGGTTTGTCAGCCATTGCTCGAGCAAAGATCCCATGTGATTGACTTGGATTGACCTAGATTGGCGTAAGAAACTGCATCTGGGATAGAGAAGACATAAATGGTAATTGCAGCAGGCAATTAATGACTTGAGCGGAGCAAGATCTGCCCTTCGGTGTCTTCTAGGCGTGATTTAGTGATTTAACAGTCGATCTGGCAAGCAATCATGCTGAATCAGATCTTGGTAGGTTTCACGCTGCAAGATGATGGTGGCTTCTGCTTGGGAAACAAGCACTGCAGCAGGGCGGGAAACCCGATTATAGTTAGAGGCCATGCTGTAATTGTAGGCACCCGTCGCCAGAACAACGAGCACATCACCCGACGACGTCTGGGGCAGGAGAGTTTCCTTAATTAAAATATCGCCGGACTCACAGTGTTTTCCTGCGATCGCCACCGATTCCGTCAGTTCTTCTGACATCCGATTCGCAACTACTGCCCGATATATCGATTGATAGGTAATGGGACGAGGATTATCTGACATCCCGCCATCGACCGTGACATAGGTACGGATACCGGGAACCGTTTTTTGACTGCCCATGGTGTACGCCGTTACGCAGGCATTGCCAATGAGCGATCGCCCAGGCTCGGACAACAATCGGGGGAGAGCAATGTTGTGGGTCGCACAGGCTTGCGTCACGGATTCCGCTACCACCTTAACCCACGCATCAATACTTGGGGGATCATCGGCTTCGGTGTAGCAAATCCCCAACCCGCCACCAATATCCAATTCGCTGACCGGAAGACCATACTGGCTTGCTTTGATAAACCAGTCCACCATGACACTGGCTAAATCTTGGTGGGGCTGCACTTCAAAAATTTGGGAACCGATGTGGGCATGCAGTCCCACACAATTCAGATGGGGTTGCTGGGCCACAAAGCTCAACACGCTATCCATTTGATCGGGATCAAAGCCAAACTTGCTGTCGAGGTGTCCAGTGCGAATATATTCGTGGGTATGGCATTCGATACCGGGAGTCAAGCGAAGCATGATGCGAACGGGCTGCTCGGAACCAGCCGCGATCTCTGCTAGCGTTCTTAGTTCCAGCCAGTTATCCACCACAATCGTGCATCCCGACTGCACCGCAAACTCAAGCTCCGACCGGGACTTGTTGTTGCCGTGGAGGTAAATGACGGATGGATCTACACCTGCCTGGAGTGCGGTGTATAGCTCTCCTCCAGAGACCACGTCCAGTCCTAACCCTTCCTGAGCGGCGATCGCACAAACCGCTAAACAGTTCCAAGCTTTGGAGGCGTAAATCACCAAGGATTCGCCCGCATAGTACCGCTGAAACGCTTCCCGATATTGGCGACAGGCAAGGCGAAAGGTCTCTTCATCCAAAATATAGAGGGGCGATCCAAAGTTCTGCACCAACTCCACCACATCGCATCCACCAATTTCCAGGTGGTCACGCTCGTTAACGCGAGCCGTAATCGGCATAATGTGCTGATTGGGAGACGGAGCATCCGAGGATAGGTTGGGAAGATATTGACAACCAGTGTTACCAGTTCGTGTGGCCGGAGTTGACACCATGAAAAGCTACAGTCCTTAACGTCAAAAATGATTCGTGTCCAGTTACCTAGTGTACAATTGAGGGCTGTCGGTACGCGTGGTCATTCAACGTCTGTGAACGTTTTGAAACTGCAACCCCTCACCCCTGCGCTCCTATCATCAGCGGTAGAACTGGATCAGCTAGCCTTAGGGGGATTGTGGACCCAGGATGGATACCAGCGTGAACTGGACAGCCCAAACAGTGATTTGCTGATTCTCGTTCCAAGTACAGAGCCTCCTAAACCGCAACCCATCACTGCCCTCGGATGCCTTTGGGCAATTTTGGAAGAAGCCCACATTACGATATTGGCGGTGCGTCCGCAGTATCAACGCCAAGGACTCGGACAAGCCCTACTGGTTGCCCTCCTAGCGGCAGCGCGATCGCGCCACCTAGAATGGGCAACCCTAGAAGTGCGTCCATCCAACCATGCTGCGATCGCCCTCTACCAAAAACATGGGTTTTCAGAAGTCGGACGACGGCGACACTATTATGCAGACACGGGAGAAGATGCTCTTATTTTATGGCGTAAAGGATTGCATCATCCAGAATTCTTAGAAACTCTGGAACAATGGCGATCCCAAGTGCGCGATCGCCTCAAAACGTCAGGATGGCTCCTAGCGGAAGATCTTGACAAATGAGCGCTTTTTGGGTAAACCTTCTCTCTGGGTGAAAGAAATGAACTGCGTTGGTTAGCAACGGTCAGACAGGCAACCGTTACCCGTGGTTCGGCGCTGCGATCCCCAGCCTTAGGATTTAATAGAACGTTTGCATTACTCGCTTCGTTCGTCAAGTATCGGTAGGGTTTCGGTTATTCCTACCTTTATTCTGGTATCCCCGGATAGATGCCAGTTGAATTCCCTATGCTAAAATCAGCGTACCGGCACGCAGCAGGTGATGGAAAAACGCCATGTTTGAACGCTTCACAGAAAAAGCCATTAAGGTGATTATGTTGGCCCAGGAAGAGGCTCGTCGCCTGGGACACAACTTTGTAGGAACAGAGCAGATCCTCCTGGGTCTGATCGGCGAAGGAACTGGCGTCGCCGCCAAGGTTCTCAAGTCGATGGGCGTTAATCTTAAAGACGCTCGTATCGAAGTTGAGAAAATTATTGGGCGAGGTTCTGGGTTTGTCGCCGTTGAGATTCCGTTTACGCCAAGAGCAAAGCGAGTTCTAGAACTCTCCTTAGAGGAAGCTCGCCAGCTTGGACACAACTACATCGGCACGGAACACTTGCTTCTGGGTCTCATTCGTGAAGGCGAGGGCGTTGCTGCTCGCGTTCTAGAAAATTTAGGCGTGGATCTATCCAAGGTTCGCACTCAGGTTATCCGAATGCTGGGTGAAACGGCTGAGGTTTCTGCGGGAGGCAGTCAAGGCCGCACGAAGACACCCACGCTGGACGAGTTTGGCTCAAACCTGACTCAGATGGCGGCAGAGGGCAAGCTTGATCCCGTTGTGGGTCGTCAAAAGGAAATTGAGCGGGTTATCCAGATTCTGGGTCGCCGAACCAAGAATAATCCTGTTCTTATTGGTGAACCTGGAGTCGGTAAGACGGCGATGGCTGAAGGTTTAGCCCAACGCATCTCCAATGGCGACATTCCAGACATCTTGGAGGAGAAGCGAGCTGTGACCCTCGACATCGGTTTACTGGCTGCAG
>JACYMB010000177.1 GCA_015272205.1 Synechococcales cyanobacterium T60_A2020_003
GAAATTTACCATGCCTCTCCCGCCCGTAACCCCTCTTTCATGCAACAACGCCGAACTGGGTTGTACAGCGATTTTGCCCGTGGTGTATATGACCACGTTGGTCAATTACTGCGACGGTGGTTCTATTAGTAGTCCCGTCTTTTGTTACATCACTTGGACAGCACTGTGTGCCACCGTCTATGTTGTACCGTTAGTGCTGATCTTGTTGAATTTTATCTACTCATTTCAGTCCTCTCGCCTTACCGAAACTCAAGGCCGAAGACTCAAATTGCTTGGTGGAGTGTTCATGGTTGTATTGGGTTTAGCCATGATTGTTCAACCCGGCGTATTGATGTTGCGTTGATGCGTTGCCTAGCTCGATCGCAAACGAGGCGCGATGGGCGATCGCCTTGATGATTCAGCAGGTCGGTGCGATCGCCCTTCTCGGTTGTTGCCCCTATTATCGTGAACGAGTTCACAGCAGCGGCTGAATGTCTTTGGCGATATCTTCCGGCTTGGTGGTTGGCGGATAGCGTTTCACAACTTTGCCGCTCCGATCGACCAAAAATTTGGTGAAATTCCACTTAATGGCCTCAATCCCCAAAATGCCAGGGGCAGCTTTGGTCAAATACTGATAGAGCGGATGGGCATTGCTTCCATTCACCTCAATTTTTTGAAACAGAAGCGCTCAATAGTTCCATCCGTCGTCGCTGCAGTGCCTATCGCAGGCGGCAGAAGCATTACGCCAAGACCGTAGATGGACTGCAAGGTGCAATCACGGCTCAACGACTCATCCACAAAGCTCAAATCCTAGTTAAGTTTTAGCTCAAGACAGCGTCGCAGCAGCATAATAAATTGCTGCAGTGGCGAAATAAACATGCTGGGTGGGGATGCGGAGGTTACTGGCCGCTGCTGAACTCAATCGTTCATGGTTCCTAAGCATTACGGACCAAAGTTATAATTATAGCCTGTTGGTCATTTTTGCTGAATCCCGTGACACAAACTCCGATCCACCCCACATCGTCGCCAACCCCAGATTTTGCAACGGCTCAACGTCCCGATCCGCTCGGTCGTTTTGGGCAGTTTGGCGGCAAGTACGTTCCCGAAACCTTGATGCCTGCTCTGACTGAGTTGGAGGCGGCTTATTACGAATACCGGGATCAACCGGATTTTCAGCAGGAGTTGCAGTATCTATTGCACGACTACGTGGGTCGGCCTACGCCCCTTTATTTTGCTGAACGATTGACCGAGCATTATGCCCGTCCCGATGGCACTGGCCCCCAGATTTACCTCAAGCGGGAAGATTTGAACCATACGGGTGCCCACAAAATCAACAATGCCATTGGTCAGGTGTTGTTGGCGAAGCGGATGGGTAAGAAACGCATCATTGCCGAGACAGGGGCGGGACAGCATGGGGTGGCAACGGCGACCGTATGTGCGCGGTTCGGTCTGGATTGCGTCATCTATATGGGCATCCACGATATGGAACGGCAGGCGCTCAACGTCTTCCGGATGCGGCTGATGGGTGCGGAAGTGCGTCCGGTCGAAGCGGGAACTGGAACCCTCAAGGATGCCACCTCTGAAGCAATCCGCGACTGGGTGACGAACGTTGAAACGACCCACTATATCCTCGGTTCCGTAGCTGGCCCCCATCCCTATCCCATGATGGTGCGGGATTTTCACGCCATCATTGGGGAAGAAACCCGCGCCCAGTGTTTAGAAAAATGGGGCGGATTGCCGGATATTCTGATGGCCTGTGTGGGCGGTGGCTCGAATGCGATGGGGCTGTTCCACGAGTTTGTGAATGAACCGTCTGTTCGCCTGATCGGCGTTGAGGCCGCAGGGGAAGGAGTACAGACTGGAAAGCACGCGGCAACCCTAACCCACGGTCGAGTGGGCGTATTGCACGGTGCCATGAGCTATCTGCTGCAGGATCAGGATGGTCAAGTGATTGAAGCCCATTCCGTGAGTGCGGGTCTGGATTATCCCGGTGTGGGGCCAGAGCATAGTTTCCTCAAGGATGCTGGACGGGCAGAGTACTACAGCGTTACTGATGCCGAAGCCCTAGAAGCGTTCCAGCGGATTTCGCGGTTAGAGGGCATTATTCCCGCTCTGGAAACGGCGCACGCCTTTGCTTACCTGGAAACCCTCTGTCCGCAGCTATCGGGTTCGCCCCGGATTGTGATCAATTCTTCGGGTCGGGGCGATAAGGATGTGCAGGCGGTGGCGAAGCGGTTGAAATTTGACTAATTTGCCGGGGTTGAACGAACGTTAAACTCTACCAAGCAAAAGAGCCGATCTTGAAAAAGGTCGGCTCTCTTATATCTTGCGTTTGACCGATGATTCTTGAAAGGACAGTCTGAGGGCGATCGCCCCACCCTCAACCCCTCATTTAGAGTAGGGTGTAGCGTAGACTCAATTAGAGTAAGGTGTAGCGTAGACTCAATCCGTTCTTGGGAAGAACAGCTGTTGCCCCCTACTCAGAATCTAACCTCGGCGGTGCTAGGATTAAAGCGACAATCAGGCGCTACCCGTGAAGGCCACTTCAGGAAACTTCGATTGCGCCTCAGCCATCGGACGACGCTTGCCTTCCTCTTGCCAGTAGTTAATCACTTCGGTTGCCTTGTTTAACAGGTCAACACGGTCAACTTCCGAAATCCAGTGCTTTGCTTCAAGCTCATTCTTGAGCTGTTCCCAAGCATCGTTACGTGGCCAAAAGTAGTAACAGGTGAGCGGACTCGTGCCTTTTCCTACCACTTGGTCAACGGCGATCGCCACGTTCTCATCTAACCAGAGAACCTTCAACATGAATTGTGCCAAACCAACCTCCACTTCAGACTTTGGCTTTCTGACGAAATAAATATTTTCACAGTCCTCTATTTTCTAACAAAATCAGAAATATCGCTACCTTAATCCAAAAGTTCTTTGATCAAGGGCATTGAGATCCAAGTCCCGGCGGTTTGGTAGCGTAGTCAAGGGAATAAAAGACTGCGATTTTTGAAGGGGAACTATGAACGCGATCGCCATTTTTGATATTGACGGAGTCCTGCGCGATGTGGGGAACTCCTACCGACGGGCATTAGCCGATACCGTTGAACACTTTACTGGAGGAGCCTATCGTCCCACCCAGGAAGATATTGATACCCTCAAGGCGGAAGGGATTTGGAATAACGACTGGGAAGGATCACGAGAATTCATTTATCGATATTTTGAATCTCAAGGTAAGGGGCGATCGCAAAATCCCCTCGACTTTGATGCCGTGATCGATTTCTTCCAGCGCAAGTATCGCGGTGAAGATTTAGAAAATCCCGATGCTTGGACGGGCTACATTTCCCAGGAACCGCTCTTAGTATCACCCGCCTATTTCCAGCAGTTAACCGAGGCGAAGGTGGCTTGGGGCTTTTTTAGCGGCGCAACACCCGGATCGGCGCGGTACGTGCTGGAACGACGGCTGCGGTTGACCGATCCGGTATTGATTGCAATGGGGGACGCACCGGACAAGCCAGATCCTACGGGATTGTTGGAGGTGGCGAGACGATTGGAGGCACAACTGGGATTGCCGGAAGCGGCCCCGGTCATCTATGCCGGAGATACGGTGGCCGATCTCCACACCGTGACCAACGCCCGCCAAGCGAGGGCATCTCGTCCGTGGATTGGCGTCGGAATTTTGCCACCCCACGCCCAGCACACGCCAGACTATCAGGCGGCCTATACCGCGAAGTTGCGGGAGGCCGGAGCATTGACCGTGCTGCCGAATTTGGAGGCGTTGACGGCAGAGTGTATTCAATCGCTGATTGAGCAATTCTAAGCCTGGGAGCTAAAATCGTTGGTTCGCCCTAAGTCCATTTTGCGAAACAGTGATTTGCTTATTCCAGGATGTTTTTTAACGCAGGCGTTAGCTCTGGGAACTGAAACTGAAATCCTTGTTCCTGAGTTCGCTTTGGCAACACCTGCTGGCCTTCTAGCACAATGGTTGCAGCATCACCTAACAGTGCCGTAAGCGCAAAGTCTGGAACGGGTAGCCAGGAGGGGCGGTGTAACACCTGCCCGACATCATGGCAGAACTCGGCCATCCGAACAGGATTGGGGGCAGTGGCGTTAAGGGTGCCGTTCAGTTGGGCATTGGTCAGGGCTTGGAGGATGAGGCTCACCAAGTCGTCCCGATGAATCCAGGACACCCACTGGCGTCCCGTTCCCAACGGCCCTCCGGCAAACAGTTGAAACGGGGTCAGCATTTTAGCTAAGGCTCCGCCTTCCTTACCCAGCACAATTCCCGTTCGCAGAATGACCAGACGAGTACCGCTTTCTCGCACTTTCTCGGCTTCCGCTTCCCATGCTTTACACACTTGAGCCAGGAAGTCGTCACCGGGATTGCTGGTTTCATCAAAGGTGGCGGTTTCGCTGGTGCCGTAGTAGCCAATGGCGGAGGAGTTGACCAGAACGCTAGGTTTAGGAGTCGCTTGGGCGATCGCCTCTACAATCTTTTGCGTTCCAATTTTGCGGCTATCCATGATCGCCTGTTTCCGCTCTGGACTCCAACGCCCTTCGGCGATCGATTCGCCCGCCAAATTCACGACCCCGTCACATCCAGCGATCGCCCCTTGCCAGTCTCCCGATACCAGCGGCGTATAGGCAACGATATCAAGATTTGGGAATGCTGCCTTGGGAAATAGACGCTGTGCCCGGTCGGGATGGCGCGTCAAGACTACGATGGAATGTCCTTCGGCTTGCAAGCGCTCGACAAGACGGGTGCCTACAAACCCGGTGGCTCCAGTTACCGCAACTTTCATCCTCTCTCCTTCTGCTTGTGACGTTTTAGGCTCATGCCTACTTGATTATGTCAGCACTTTAGGGTGCGACGGAGGGATTTTAGGATCTTGTTTTGGAGATGAGCTACTCTGCTAGGGTTCCGTTGGTCAACACTTCGCCAACCTCCAACCGCAACCCGTTGGCAACATCCCAGCCCGACTGCGATCGCTTCCCTGCTAATTGCACCTCCTGCAGCAGCAGCCAGCCCTCTCCGGTTTGTACCACAGGGCCTTCGCCTTTAAGAATGGCGACAATGGTTCCGGGAGAGACCGTCGTATCAGGATCAACGGCTGCGTTAGCCTCGGTTTCTAAACCAGCAAGGTCGTCCGGCAGATCAATTCCTGCATTCAAGGGCACCGTAGCGCTGATTTTGAGGGATTTGTCCCGTAGGGTAGCGAAACAGTTGGGATAGAAGCCGCGAATTTGGTTGTGAAGGGCGATCGCCGATCGGCTCCAGTCCAGTCCGTAGTCAGCCTTTTGGATCAGCGGTGCGTAGGTGGCTTGGTCGTTGTCTTGGGGAATGGGGGTGATTGTATTCTGTTCCAGCCCGATCAGCGTTTCCACGACGGCATCGGCGGACTGAACAGACAAGATTTTGGCGAGGTCATGGGCGTTATCTAAAAGATTGATGGGGGTGTGGGTTTTGATCAGCATGCCTCCGGTATCCATGCCTGCATCCATGAGCATGGTGGTCACCCCGGTTTCGGTTTCACCGTGGTAGAGACACCACTGGATCGGCGCAGCTCCGCGATACTGGGGCAGGATCGAGCCATGGCCGTTGATGCAGCCTAAACGGGGCATATCGAGAATCTCTTGGGATAGGATTTGCCCGTAGGCGACGACCACAAAGGCATCGGCCTGGGTTGCGCGGAGGGCATCAAGGGTGGGTTGGTCTTTCTTGACGCGGGTGGGTTGCCAAACGGGAAGGTTGGCCTCAGTAGCGATCGCCTTCACGGGCGAAGGAATCAGATCATTGCCCCGTCCCCGCCGTTTATCGGGCTGGGTAACGACGGCTAGAACGTCGAATCGCTCATGGTCGAGCAAGCGTTGGAGAGTGGGAACCGCAAACTGGGGCGTTCCGAAAAATACAACCTTCATACCGTCTATTTATCACCACTGGGTCACTTGTTTAGCCTAGCAGGAGGACGGTTTACAGTGGTTAAAGCTCTGATCGGCATTGAACGTTGATGAATGATCCATCGATCCAGCTGTTACTAAACGATCTTAAAAGTGAAGATGCAGAGGTGCGCGATCGCGCCACCCAGGAACTTTGGCGGATCTGGTTTTTGCAAAAGGGAGCCTATGGGCTGGAATTGCTGGAACGGGCGCAAATGCTCCAAGAACAGAATCGTCTTGTGGAAGCGGAAGCCGCGTTGAGCCAGATTATTAACGATCAGCCGGATTTTGCAGAGGCGTGGAATCGGCGGGCTGTGTTGTATTACCTGAAGCAGCAGTATCGGAAATCACTTCAGGACTGCCAGAAGGTGGTGGAGCTAAACCCAGTTCACTTTGGGGCATGGCATGGGATGGGACTCTGTCATGCGGCCTTGGGGGAATACCCATCCGCCATTCGCGCCTTTCGCAAAGCCCTGGATATTCAGCCCCACGCGATCATGAATCAGCGATTAATTTTGGAATGCACGGCACGGCTAAGTGGGTAGATATTGAGGTGAACCGCATCAGTTGTCACCTAGCTACCGTTTAGGAGTTGAAGCATCCCGAATTCGCTTTTGAAAACGAGCGACCATTTCAGGGCTGAGATCTGTTTCGGGCTGAACAATCTCCCGTTTCTCCAGGAGGACTTGAATCTCGGATGGAGATGCTTGACCTAAAGATTGGAGACGCGCCTGAAATGCCTGCTGTTGTTGCTGCAACTCTTCTAAAGATGTTGCTTGAACCGTGTAATCAAATGTATAGCTGTTGCCAGCTAGCTGAGGACATGGACATTTTGGTGGGGCGGCTTCGCCGCCCCACCAAAATGTCCTAACCGATATGGCTAGC
>JACYMB010000178.1 GCA_015272205.1 Synechococcales cyanobacterium T60_A2020_003
AGAGCGATCTGGGGAAGCCCGCGCTCTACCCGATAGGGTGAGCGTCGGGAGGATGTCACTCAGCCCTTTCGAGTGTCGAAAGAACGCTATCGGCTGTTTCTGGGGGCGGGGGCAGCGGCAGGCATTGCGGCGGGATTCAACGCCCCTATTGCTGGGGTATTCTTTGCCTTGGAAGTCGTGTTGGGAACCAGTTTCACCACCTCTGCTGCCAGTCTCATCCTACTCTCATCCGTTGTGTCCTCTCTCGTCTCCGGCACGCTGTTGGGAGTGCATCCGGCCTTTACCCTACCTGCCTATCAGGTCTTAAGTCCATGGGAGTGGATTTACTACTTTGGCCTAGGGGTTCTAGCCAGCGGTGTCTCGCTGCTCTTCACGCAAATCGTGCGGGGATGTCAGGCGAGCTTTCGTGGTGAAGTGGCTGCATTGCAGTGGCTCAGTACGATTCCGCCCGTCTTTCAACCTGTGCTGAGTGGGTTAGTGGTCGGCGCGATCGCCCTCCTATTGCCTCAGGTCTTGGACGTGGGCTACGGATCGTTCAACGTGATTTTGAGTGGCGATTCCTGGCCGTTAGCGACCCTCGCTCTCCTGCTGGGAGCCAAGCTTTTGGCAACGGCCATTAGTTCCGGCAGCGGCCTCGTGGGCGGCATTTTTGCTCCGGCCATGTTTCTGGGGGCCTGTTTGGGATCGTTCTACGGTCAAGGATTGGCGATCGCCCTGCCCCCCGGATTTGATCACATCGCCCCTCCTCCCGCCTACGCTATGGTGGGCATGGCTGCGGTTTTAGCGGGTACGGTCAGAGCGCCGCTCACCGCAATTTTGCTGCTGTTTGAACTCACCAAGAACTATTTGATCATCCTGCCCCTAATGGTGGCGGTAGGGGTTAGCGTTCAAGGCGCAGAGTGGATTAAAGCACGACAATCCGTTCAAAGTCTGGATTTGGCTCAGATGGGAGTCAGCCTGGTCAAGGAAACGGCTCAGGATCTCCTGGCCTCCGTGCAGATCCAGGATGTCATGAACACTACCTACTTGATGCTGCCGTTATCTACACCGATTGTGGATGCGGGGGCAACAATGGTGGGAGAATCGGTGCGGGCGGCGATTTTGGTCGATCCGAGCGATCGCCCTGTGGGGATCGTGACCCTAACCGACATCAAACGTGGACTCAGCGGAACTGGGCGATCGCCTCTGGGATTAACCCTAAGCGACATTGCCACCAAGGAAATTCTGATTGCCTACCCGGATGAATCGGCAGCCCAGGCAATCACCCGAATGGATAGTCGAGGGCTACACTTCTTGCCTGTGGTTGATCGTGACCATCCTGCCAAAGTCTTGGGTATTGTGGAGCGCGATCGCATTTTGCTGGCGGGTGAGCTGAAATCAATGCAATCGCTGCTGACGCATCAGGAATTGCAAACGGTATAGAGCGTCAAAATAACGGATGGGGAGAGGTTTGGGCTTCGATCCACTGCAAATAGGGATCGGACGCATTCACAATCGGCAGGGCAATAATTTCAGGTACGTCGTAGGAATGCTGTTCTCGGATCGCGTGCTCAAGCTGAAAAAAGCGATCCAGTCGGGTTTTCAAGATCAATTGCCATTCCTGCTCTTCGCAGAGATTCCCGTCCCACGTGTAAATAGATTGCACTGGGAATAGGTTTGCACAGGCGACTAGCTTCTGTTCTACGAGGGATCGGGCTAGGGCGATCGCCTCCTCCTGGGACGGAACCGTGACCAGCACCACTCCAAACGCACTCATCCTTATTCTCCCGTCCTATCGTTCTATGGCGTTCCAGCCTTGAGGCATCAACAAGGGGCGATCGCCAATATGTTCATATTCCACCACAAAGACGTTAGAGTACAGATTGGCAATAATTTGTTTCCCTTCCCGGGTAAGGGAAAGATAGGCCAAGGAGCCGCGAATGTAGGGGTAAATGCCATTCCAGTAAAAACCAGGATAGTCTCGGCGTAAGTCATCGGGAGTGGAATATCCCATTTTCTGATTGAACCCAATTTCCTCAAATTCGTAATACAGGGCGCTAACTTTGTTGAGGTAGCGGGGATCGCTCAACTGACCAATTAAATCTGCGGCTCGGACTAATCCCGGAAAGGTCGTTGTCTCATCGTGATCCCCATCTTCGGGAACGGGGAACCGAGTCAGTTCGATGTTGCGCTTGATGATTTCAGCGTTGATCAACTGATATGGCTAGCTGGCAACAGCTATATAAACAGCTTGCCGCGATCCACATGGTACGGTGCGAGGCTGGCATCCGTTGCGCCCTTCGGTAAATGAATGACGTCCTCACCGATTCCAGTGGCATAGCGCCCATTTCCATCTTGCCGACAACCCCCTTTCACATAGCCAATGTCGTGACACAGTAGCGAAATCATGCAGTGCAGCCAATCCTCGCAGGATACTCCCCCTTCGCGAATGTGTTTACCGCGCGAAATTTCCTGACCCACTAGGGTTACGAGCAGAGTGTGTTCAATGTTGTGGTAGAGGGCGTTATTTTCGAGTGCCATCCGTCCCGACCAGCTAATGATGTTGGCGTAGTCTGGCTTTAGCCCGCCATAATTTTGCTCATAGCCGATTTGCAGCTCTTGTACAAATTCGTTAATCAGCGTCGTTGTGGGATTAAACATACCTACCCGTTACCAACCAGAAACCACGGAAACTGCAGCGGAGCCAAGGATGCTGTTTCTATAAACTTTAATCACTATCGTTCAAAATTTAAGCTTTCGTATAAATGATCGGCGTCACAGCACAGATTCAGAGGGATCGGCGAATATAGTTCACCAAGTCCCATAATCAACCTACGTTTAGACAATGCGATCGCGCCCTTTCTGTCATTATTCGATACCCCCGAACCCAAACCGGGAGGCTTCGGCACAAAACAACTTGAGAGCCTTGGACATGCCTACTACAAGGCTCACATGATGCTTGATGCTCCTGCTGTAAGTCGTTGTAGATAACTCAGCTAAGCGATGTCTGGGCTGACTCTAAACTCTCTTGAACGAGAGACGATCGGCTGTTCCTTTAAGAACAGACGACCCCCAAACCATTAGGCATAATAGCGAGCAGTCCAACATAATCTTGTCCGCCAGACAAGAAAAGCGGATCGCTACATAGCGATTCATAGGGGCAAAGAGGTCATGAAAGTGTGGCTACGGACATGAATCCCCCTGGGTTTACAACGAGATGTGAGCAGCTAGGTTCCTGCGGTAATTGAATTTGTGCATCCCCCCTCCCAACTGAATTCCAAGTTCAGTCCATTTCAAAATACAGGGCTGCAAGATATCCCGAACTGCTCCTGCGATCGGTGAGTAAAGAGGAAGGGTAAGTCGGTTTTAAATGACTCCCCCTAGGTTTAGTGAGCATGAGGCTGCTAGCAAAGGGGAATTTCCTACCACTCTCCATCTAACGACTGCAATCCAGGTATCGTGATTGACTACCGCTTTTAATACGCTGATCTCTGCCGGTCTGCGTGTTTCTTCCCCATAACATTCCCTAAAGGTTCAAAACTATGGCAACAGGCGTTGTCTTTATTCCTCGCGATCGCAAGCCAACTCCTACCACGTCCTCCGCCCCAAAATCGGGTGAGTTCCGGGAGCATCTTTTCCAACGGGCAGCCTGGTTGATGATGGTGATCACCGTGCTGATGGGAGGATGTACCTATCGCCTCATCCACCTTCAGTTGATTGATGGTCAGAAGAATCTGGAACGCGCCGAAGCCAATCGAATTCGGATGATCCCGCTACGCGCCGATCGCGGCAACATCGTCGATCGCAATGGAGTTTATTTAGCAACTAACCAACTGTCGCGATCGCTCTACTTCTGGCCTCGGCAGCATTCACCGCAAGCCTGGCAGCAGATTGCCGCGCAGGTCAGTCCGATTGTCGGTATTCCTGTTCCTGAAATCCTGCAACGTCTGGAAACGGTGGGGTATGATTCCCCCCTGCCCGTTCGCATTGCCCAACAGCTTAATCCCAACGCCTTCGTCGCCATATCGGAAAAGTCAGAGCAATGGCCAGGGGTAGAAATCATTCCTGAGACAAGCCGCGTGTATCCCAAGGGAAAACTAGCCGCCCATGCGTTGGGATACCTGGGCGAAGCCAGCGAAGAGGATATGCAGGCTCACCCGGACTATCCCAGTGGCATGATCGTCGGCAAAATGGGGGTCGAACAGTTCGCGAACGATCGCTTAGCGGGCGTGTGGGGAAATCGATTAGTTGAAGTAGACGCCCGTGGCAAAGAGCATCAGCTTTTGGGCACTCAACCTGCTCAATCGGGCAGCACCGTTCAACTGACCCTCGATGCCGCGATGCAGACTGCCGCAGAACGAGCGCTTGGGGCAAGACGGGGCGCTGTTGTGGCCTTGGATGTCCGTACGGGAGCAGTGCTCACCTTAGCCTCTACGCCTGCCTTTGATCCCAATATCTTTACTCATCGGATTACGGAGGCGGAATGGAACAGCCTTCACGAAGGGGATCAGCCATTTTTGAACCGTGCCTTGCAGCCCTATCCGCCTGGTAGCACCTTCAAGATTGTGACGTCGGTTGCCGGAATGGAATCGGGCAAGTTTAATCCTGGGTCGGTACTCGGCACGGCAGCCTTTATCACCGTAGGCGATACCCAATTCTGGGAACACAGTAAGCAGGGCTATGGAACCATCGGCTTTGTGGATGCTCTCGCCTACAGCAGCAATACCTTTTTCTATCAGGTGGGCATGGCCGTTGGCCCGGAGGCGATCGCCAAATGGGGCGGCATTTTGGGCATTGGCACTACCTCCGACATGGGGTTACTGGGCTTCACACCGGGCATGATTCCGACTCCGGCCCAGAAAGAAACGATTTTTGGAGAGCCTTGGTATGTGGGCGATACGGTGAGTACGGCCATCGGTCAGGGCTTGGTACAGGTGACACCGCTGGAGCTTGCCGTGATGGTGGCGGCGATCGCCAATGGGGGATCCCGCGTTCATCCCCACTTATTGACGTCTGAGACGGCTTTACCCGACATGCACCCCGAACCCACGGGCATCGCATCTGACGTAATCTCGGTCATTCAGGCAGGCTTAAAAGCGACCGTGCAACGAGGAACTGCTCAGGTCTTGAATGATGGATCGATTCCTCCCTCAGCGGGCAAGACGGGAACCTCCGAAGTGCTAGGTCAAGAATCCCATGCGCTCTTTGTCGGCTATGCTCCCGCTGATAATCCCCAAATTGCGGTGGCGGTGATTGTCGAAAATGGCGGATACGGCGGTGTGGCAGCCGTGCCCGTAGCCAAAGAGGTGTATAAGGCGTATTTCAAAAAATAGGTATCGAGTGTCTGATTGCACGAGGTTCCCTGGGACAATCAGTAGCAGAGAGATGACTATAAATGCGATGCTGGAGGTATTATCCGATCAATGCATGGTCAACTCGAACCGAAAACTTCAAAACACAAAACGGATATCTAGCTGTAGTCACTCGAGGCAGCACGGGATTCAGCGGTCAGAGCCCTATAGTGGGTAACAAGTCTCTCCATTCCTACCGCTTTACCCGTCTTGACGGTTGATATGGCAGTGGTGGTGGTGGAGCAACCCTGCACCTGTCCTAACCAACCCTTTGGTTGCTATATGAGTCCTCTAGATTCCAGTGGAAGGTGAGGTGAGAGTCCACGAGTCCTCAAGGAGGTTACCGATATGACTCAAGCAGAACGGGATACGCAATGAGAAGAGCGAATTATGCGGTGGATTGGGGGACATTCTTCCAGTCCTGAAGAAGAGGTAAAGAGTTGGTATGCCTACTTACAAGAAAATCTGCAGTTCCCATTTACGGCAATCAATCAGATTCAGAGCCCTCCGCTTCAGGCGCATACCCATGTTGAAGTCCTGCGTATGATTCCAAAGGAGCAGTGTACGCACGACATGCTCGTTGAAGCGGCCTGGAATGATCAGAGGTTTGCGATCCCCCTAGGTCAGCTTGCCGCCCCCGATGCCGATGGAGGAACTCAGCAGGCGATCGCTGACTGGCACTATTGGGTAAAACAGGGCTATAAATTCTAGGGCTGACAAAAAAGGAGCCATTCGGCTCCCGTCATGGTTATGGACAAGTTGTGAACAGCAAGCGAAGGAACAAGTTATGAACTCGATATCGCTGAGGTTAGCCTGACTGGGACTAGCATGTTGATGGGTCAGGCCACCTCAAGCGATCGCTCATCTTACCAGGAGGAGAGGGAGTATTCGATGGAGCAGGTGTTCGCATCTGCTACCGTGGGGGCATAGCTGCGGCACAGGTCGATGGCATTAGCCTGGGCTTCGGATGCGGTGTTGCCCCAGGATGCGCCCCAGCTACTGTAGCCGATGGCTAGCGCACCATAACCATTGCTAAACCACATGACTTGGCAATCATCGTAGCCACATTCGTACAGCGCCCGGTTTTCAGCATCGCTTTGGTAGTCGTAACCCCAGGCTACGCCGTAGTAACCCGTGGAGGGAGAATAGGCGATCGCGCCGTAGGTGTCGTAGCCTTGCTTAATCAGAAGCTGGGTGGGTTCAGTTTGGGAAACGGCCATTCCAGACCCGTCTTCAACGATGGATGCAATGCCGACATTAGCAGTTTCTTTGAGAGACTCTGCCGCCTTCGCAGGTGCAGCAATGGAAGCAACGGAAAGAGCGGTCAGAGCAATTGCAGAAGCGATAAGATTCTTTTTCATGGTTCTTGTATGCAAGCAAGTTGACTGTGTGTGAGTTTTAGAAGCAGGCCTTGAGCTCGACTTTATCCAATTGATCCAAAAAGGAAAGCAGCAAGCAGAATTCAGATGAG
>JACYMB010000179.1 GCA_015272205.1 Synechococcales cyanobacterium T60_A2020_003
AAGAAGTCTGGGGATACACGCCGGAGCGTCACGTCGATACCCGCGTGGTGGATGTACACATCTCGCGCTTGCGAGCCAAGCTTGAAGATGATCCTAGTAACCCGGAACTGATTCTAACCGCTCGCGGAACGGGCTATCTATTCCAGCGCATTACTGACTCCACCGTCGAAATTGACTAGGATCCGAAGGTATCCGAATCTTTGCAACCACAAATCCATGTTTGAGTCAGTGCCATCTGATAGAATTTTCTAGGTTTCTACAAGCATTGATCAATGGGATCACCTCGGGCAAGGATAGCAATTGATGCGATGGGTGGGGATTTTGCCCCCACGGAAATTGTCGCGGGAGCATTGAGAGCACAAGAGGAGCTAGATATAGACGTGCTTCTTGTGGGCGATCCAGTGCTCATTGAACAGGAGATTCAGCGTCACCATTCCTCCGCAAATATTCAGATCATTCCGTCTGAAGGAACGATTGAAATGCACGAGGAAGCTCTGACGGGTCTTCGTAAAAAGCCAAAAGCATCCATCAATGTAGCGATGGAACTTGTGAAGAAGAAGCAGGCTGATGGCGTTGTTTCGGCGGGTCATTCTGGCGCAGCGATGGCCGCTGCACTGCTGCGTCTAGGACGATTGCCAGGGATTGAGCGACCAGCCATTGGTGCAGTATTTCCCACCCTCATTCCCAGTCGTTCCGTTCTGATTCTGGACGTCGGCGCAAACGTAGACTGTCGTCCAAAATTCTTGGAACAATTTGCGGTCATGGGCAGTATCTATTCCCAGTATGTGCTGGGCGTGACTGAGCCAAAGGTCGGATTGCTGAACATTGGCGAAGAATCAACCAAAGGCAATGACCTTGCGGTTCGCACGCATCAAATGTTGCAAGAAAATCCACGGGTTCATTTCGTCGGTAATGCCGAAGGGCGAGATGTGCTGTCGGGTGATTTTGATGTCATTGTCTGCGATGGCTTTGTGGGCAATGTATTGCTGAAATTTGCTGAAGCCGTTGGGGGTGTCCTGCTCCAAATTTTGAAGGAAGAGTTGCCGAAGGGCATTCGAGGAAAGTTGGGAACGGCCCTGTTAAAGCCAAATCTGCGCCGTATCGGTCAGCGAGTTGATCACGCTGAACATGGGGGTGGGTTGCTACTGGGCGTCAATGGTATTTGCATTATTAGCCACGGTAGCTCCCAAGCACCATCCGTTTTTAATGCGATCCGCCTTGCAAAAGAGGCGATTGACCATCAGGTTTTAGAGCGCATTCAGGTGCAATGTGAGGCAGACCGCGTAGCCGATCAGCAACGCTCGCTGTCCCACCAGGCAGATACGGCAGAGAGTGCAGAGTAAGACTTGAGTCCCTAGATTTATGACTGGAATTTCGATAACGGGCTGTGGTTCTGCGACGCCGGAGGTTGCCCTAGGTAATGATGGTATTAGTCGAATAGTAGAAACGTCGGATGAGTGGATTGCGACCCGCACGGGGATTCGTTCCCGGCGGTTAGCCAGCCAAACTAATGCGCTTGCGGCCTTAGCCACTCAGGCGGCTCGATCAGCATTAGAGATGGCGGATGTGGCTGCCGCAGATATTGACCTTATTATTCTGGCAACCTCGACTCCGGATGACTTATTTGGTACGGCGGGAGTGGTGCAAGTTGAGCTAGGTGCAGTCAAGGCCGCAGCGTTTGATCTCACAGCCGCCTGTTCAGGTTTTTTGTTCGGTTTAGTCACGGCAGCTCAGTTTATCCGTGCGGGTGCGTATCAGAACATTCTGGTGATTGGGGCAGATGTGTTGTCTCGCTGGACAGATTGGAGCGATCGCCGCACCTGCGTCCTTTTTGGAGACGGGGCTGGAGCCATTGTGGTGCAAGCGAACGAAACGGGCGATCGCCTTTTGGGCTTTGACCTACGCACAGACGGCACCCAAAATTCCTGCTTAACCCTTGGGTTTCAGGGTCAACCCCGTGACTTAACGGATGGCGTCACCATTCAGCAGGGCACATACCAACCCATTCAGATGAACGGTCAAGAGGTATACCGCTTTGCCGTGAAGAAAGTGCCAGAAATTATCGAGAAGGCCTTGTTCCGAGCGAATCTCAGTGCAGACCAAATTGATTGGCTCCTGCTCCATCAAGCGAATCAGCGTATTCTGGATGCCGCAGCACAACGGTTAGGGATTCCCCCTGAAAAGGTCATCAGCAACATGGCGAACTATGGCAACACCTCCGCCGCTTCCATCCCGCTTGCCTTGGATGAGTGGGTACGCCAAGGCAAAATCCAGCCGGGTCACATCATCGCATCATCGGGGTTTGGTGCTGGCTTAACGTGGGGCGCGGCGATCTTCCAGTGGGGACGTTAGCCCAACTTGACCTTCTCCTTTCAAGCATCAGGATTGGAATCCATCCAATGACCGAGGCCATGTATCAATCCAAGACTTGCTGAGGCCGGGTTGCAGGGGTTCAATCCTCTGTGGGGACTTCAGACCTCCCCCCTATCTCGACTGTCTTAACGGTTGCCCTATAAAACAATTTGAAATTGACGGTATTGAAGCATGACACACACAGCATGGGTCTTTCCAGGACAAGGTTCGCAGGCCATTGGCATGGGTGCGGATCTCTACGATTTGCCTGCCGCATCGGACAAATTTGCGATCGCCCAAGACATTTTAGGTTGGTCAGTTCCCGATGTTTGCCAGGATCCAGACGACAAAGTATCCAATACGCTCTACACCCAGCCCTGTTTGTACACCATTGAAAGTATTTTGGTCGATCTCATGCGCGATCGCGCCCCCGCGCCTCAGGTGGTTGCAGGCCATAGCCTTGGGGAGTATGTGGCTCTCTATGCAGCAGGGGTGTTTGATTTTGAATCGGGCTTGCGCTTGGTCAAGCGACGGGCAGAATTAATGAGCAACGCCTCCGATGGCATGATGGCAGCGGTAATTGGGTTTGATCGTGCCCAGTTGGAAGCGTTAATTAGTCAAACGCCTGATGTCGTACTAGCCAATGATAATAATGATGGTCAGGTTGTAATTTCCGGCACGCCAAAGGCAGTGGATACGGTTTTAGAAGCCATCAAGGCAAAGCGGAAGGTCAAGCTGAACGTCAGCGGTGCATTTCACTCGCCATTGATGGCTGGGGCGGCAATCGAGTTCCAGAGCGTTTTAGAAGCGATCGCCTTTCAAGATGCCCAGGTTCCCGTCCTGTCGAACGTTGATCCAACCCCTGCAACCGATGCCTCAACCCTGAAAGAACGTCTAAGCCAACAGATGACAGGGTCAGTGCGCTGGCGCGAAATCTCCCGACGTCTACCGGAAGAAGAAATCGACCACGTCATTGAAGTCGGCCCTGGCAAAGTGCTCACAGGACTGATCAAACGCACAGCCCCATCCCTAGCCTTAGAAAACGTTGGATCCTTGGCAGACATCGATACCCTTTGGCCGACGGTCCAACGCACTCCGGCAAACGATTAAGCTCCCATTCAACACCATCCCTCAAGTCCCCATGACTACGATTGGAACGCTCTACGGTATTGGTGTTGGCCCCGGTGACTCAGAACTCATCACCGTAAAAGGTTTCAAGCGACTCCAGCAAGCACCTGTAGTCGCCTTTCCGGCTGGGCTTCGCGGCAATCTAGGAATAGCCGAGCAGATTATTCAGCCCTGGTTACAACCCCATCAAATTCAGCTTTCCCTTGACTTTCCCTATGTCCAAGATGCAGCAGTGCTTACCCAAGCCTGGAATACTGCTGCGCAGGAGGTTTGGAAGCATTTAAGCCAGGGGAACGATGTCGCTTTTTGCTCAGAAGGGGACGTGAGTTTTTACAGCACGTTTACCTATTTAGCGCAGGCTGTGCAGCAAATTGATCTCAGCGCTAAAATCGAAATCGTGCCCGGAGTTTGCTCTCCCATGGCAGCGGCGGCGGCAGTAGGGATTCCCCTTACGATTCAGTCGCAGCGGCTCACCATTCTCCCCGCACTGTATACGGTTGCAGATTTGGAAACTGCCCTCAACACCTCAGACGTTGTGGTTTTAATGAAGGTAAGCTCGGTGTACGCTCAGGTGTGGTCTATCCTGGAACAGCACGATTTACTCTCCCATAGCTACGTGATTGAGCGAGCCACTTGGTCGAATCAGGTTTGTTATGCCGATTTGAGCGATCGCCCTAATCTGTCTCTCTCCTATTTCTCGCTGATGATTATCCAAATTCCGGGTTCTCGTTAGTCCAGCCTGGGAAAGGGGGCAAACGGCTATCGACCCGAATCTAAGCGTTGAGACTGGAACGATCACCTGATACCCTGAGTCCATACATAAATAGTGCGATCGCTGTTTGTGCCAATACAGCATCACGTTTTACCTATGTCAAAACTGCCCCTACCTGCCATTCCTCCCTCACTACGTGGTACCCTAAGCCAGCCTGCATCAATTGCAATGGCAGCTTCTGTAGGCATCCACGGGCTTTTGTTTGTGCTGCTGCCCATGCTGCCCAGTAACTCGTTTGAACCCAGCGACAACGAGCAGCGCACCGTTGATTTAGTAGAGTTAACACCGGATGAGTTAAGCCGTTTACCCGATTTATCAACGCCAGAAACACCTGATTTCCCCAAGATTCCGGACGTTCAAGCGAACGATCCATCCCGGAACGATTTATTCCGGTCGCCCAGCACTCTGAGTCGAATCCCTCAACTTTCAATTCCCTTCAGCCAACCCTTTTTCCTTCCCCCTTATCCCCCTCCGATCGCAATTCAGCCCTCCGTTCCTCGCAGCATTACGCCATCGGCTCCTCCCACGGCTACACCACCATCCAGCCCCTCTCCGTCACCCACACAAACCCCTCAGCCGCAACAACCCACCCCAAATCTGGGTGAAACGCGCGATTTACCAGAGTTGGCGACCATCGACCCAACCGTGCCGCTAGAGGGAGAATCCATACGTCCTGTCCGTCCTGAAGAGTCTCCAGCCCAACCGTCAGAAACCTTGATGGCAGAGCAAGCCCAACTTCGGGAGTTGTTTACCTTTAATGAGGAAGGCACAACTAATGAGGAGGCAAATATCGCCTACGGAACCTGGTTTCTTGAAGAACTTGGTCAGCAGAGTGGCGAACCGCTGAAAATTCCAATCAAGGCCAGCTACACCATGACCGCCTGCCGCATCCTCGGACGGATTCAGGATGATCCCAAACGTTTAAATGCTATCTATGGCGTTGTCGTAGATCCCGATGGCAGCTTGAAAGGCAACCCTCAACTGGTTCGGAGTTCTGGGTTTAAGTATTTTAATCAACAAGCCTTGGAGGCGATCGCCCAATACGATTTCTCGGCTCCAATCCCTGAAACGGGTGAAGACGACTCACCGGAAGCTACAACTGAAACCGTAGTCACGGCGGAGGGCGATCGCATCTACCTCGTTGATGTGCAGTTTGACTATAGCGAGGAGATTTGCCCGGCTCCCTCCATCCCTGCCGAGGAAGCCCCAACGGGATAGCTAACCTAGCCCCACACGCGCCAATCCTCCCAATCCAGGTTGAAGATTGATGTATTGGGGAAATGGGTTGGGTTGCCAAGTCCTTTTAACCGCCGCTGGAGTTCGCTCAGCTTTGGTTCTGGATAGGGCAGATCATCCACCAACTCGTAGGGCAGAAGGTCATTATCTAAGGCAAAGTCCACCGTAGTTCCTGCTGCGGCCCCCACTGACCACTCAAAGGAATGTACCCGGTATGCGGCGGCAGCGATATGGCTGGTAGCAATACTTTTTCCGGCAATCAAGAAATTATCAATATCTTGCGGAATCATCGCCCGCAGAGGAATTTGGGCGGGGTAGGCTTGACCGTGGGCTTGGCGAGAATCGGGATACTCGATGTTACCGGGGGCTTCCGGCGGCGCAAAGGTCATGCAGGGGTGAAAATCAATGGCATACTGGGCGATGCCTACTGAATCAGGATAGATTGTCGATCGCGTCCGTTTTGGGATCTGGTCTGTTGGAATATTATTGCGAATGGCAGCGGTGGTTTCCAATCCCGCGAGGGCAATCCAGAGGGCGCGATAGGTAGAATCTGATAGATTTTCTTTGTAAAACGGCTCCCGATAGTCGATCTTCGAAATATCGATTTCATTGACGCTGAAACCGTCGGGATAGGCGTAGGAAGGGCGACCAATGATGCGGCGAGCTTCGCGCATGTAGGGGTACTTGGACAGTCCGTGTGCCGTACCCATTGGCGAATCAAATCCCGACAGGAACCGCTGATTCGGGTGAGGTTGCTTCACTCCATCACCAAGCTGAGAATCGGTTGTGCCCTCGACCAGCCAGTAGTAGAACCCCAGCGCATTCTCTTCACCCCGTCGGAGGGTTTCGACCCGTAGTCCTCCGAGCCACCCATCGGGGTCGAGTTGCCCGGATTGCTGCAGTTGGTCACGGGTATAAATGAGGTTGTCTTCCGCCGTACCGGGACGGTAATCGTTGCCCCATGTCCAGTTCTGCATTGAAATATCGCCTGCTTGCGGCGTAACAATGCCAAAGCGGGGATCTATCGGGCGATCGCCCGTTTCCGGTGCCCAAATCCGTCGGTAGGTAAAGACCAGATCAAAGTTGGCTTTGTCTAGTGTTTCGTAGCTGTAGTAGGGTTCGTAGATGGGATAGAACCCCGGCATCACCTGGGGTTGGGGATTTTCGATCTGCTCCATCGCAAAGGTGTAGGTGAAGCCCTGGGTGCAGTAGGGATCGCCCGTTTCGCTGGCGGAGGAAGGATTCACGACCGATCGCGGATCGAGGCCTAAGCGGTACGGCACATCGGCTAAGGCAATTAGTTCCCCGGTTTCAGTCGCGTCAATCACGTACCAGTCTGCCGGGGCATCGGTTTCACGCTCCGGAGGTACAAACTGAATGATAGTTTTGGTGAAGCGCTCGGAATCGTCGTAGCGGTAGGCATCTTCGAGCGTGGCGGATAGGGGTTCGGTGTTGAGCGGTGGCGCGTTGGGGGCTGGCGTGTGCTGAATGGCGATCGCCCCTTCAATCTGCCGACCATCCTCCCGCAGATCTAGAGACTTGATCACCGTGGAGGGAAACCGTTTCAGGGTGCCATCCCCGGCATCCTCGGCCTCTGCGAGCATTTCGACCAAGATTTCATGGGCATCGGCAGGAATAAAGCAGGACGCACTCACCCAGCAGTCTCCTGGATTGAGGCGATCGTAGTGTTCCGCAATGCGCGATCGCAGTTCGTTATAGCCAGCAGGGTAAAACAGGAGCGATCGCTGGCGACTGGCCTCATCTAGGGCAGACGTGCCTTGGGAGGAAATTTGCCCACCCAACCAGTCCGTAATATCGGTCATGCAAACGGTGCGACCTGCCCGCAACGCTTCGTAGGCAGTGGCGACTCCGGCCAGTCCTCCCCCGGCAATCAACAGTTCACACTCGACGGTTTCATCGGGAACGACGGCGGAATGGGAGGATTCTGGACTAGGAGATTGGGCGATCGCGCCGATGGTCAGTAGGGGCGTAATCGGCAGGCTCAATCCCAGCGTGAGTGCGGTAACTGAGCGAATGAAGGTAGCAGATGGGTACATGGGACAGCAATCAGGACAGCAATCAACAGGTTACAAGGTTTTGATATCCGATCTAATGAATCAAGGGTTGATCTGATGTAGGTAAGGGCTATGTTTAGGGTTCATCTGGGAGAAAAGACGAAGTCTAGACGTCAAAGATATTGAGTTGAGCGCTGCCCAACCCACGATCGCCCATTCAACCTTATTAAACTTAGACGTTATCATCCGGGAGTTCCGGGGGGTCGGGTGGGGGAGTATCAATCAGTGCTGTCTTCGAAGCTTTCAGCTTTTTCCATAAATCTTTGATCTGATCATAGGCATCATGAGTCGAGAGCTTGCCATTCGTTTCGAGCGCACAAATGAACTCAACACGCCGCGCAAATTCCTGTAAGTTCGCATTAAACGCTAGATTTTGAGGCGTGAATTCGCCAAAATACTTTGATCTAGGAAAGAGAAACTGTTCTTTGGCCTGTTGGTTGCGATCGCCCGATTCATGTTCAGACTGTCCTGATGAAGATGCCACAGCTAGAGTCCTCAGCCTTATAAAACCATAGTGCCTATTTTATGTGCCCCTGGCGCTCTAGGATGCGTTAGAGCACACATTTGGTGCTGCATCTACCTCCAGATAGACCTTAAAACCGTCTAGAGTCAGTCTAGAGGCGATCGCAACATTCTGATTGATCTACCAGAGTACGAAGCCAAAGTCCTGGTTTGGTAGGCAGGATTTGCCCCACGCAGTAGGATGGAATGGGATTTGTGGAATACGAGTCCTGTTCCATCTTTTTAGTAGCTCCGGCCTGAATGTTATACATCGAAAACCTGACCTATCACCCTGCAGCGGCACCCACACCGATCCTCAAGTCCATCAACTTGGAGCTTGGCCCCCAAGAAATGGGATTGGTGGTCGGCCCTAGTGGATCGGGGAAAAGTACGCTGTTAGAAATTTTGTCGGGTCTTGTATCTCAAACCTCTGGCTCAATCCGATGGCGATCGCAGGAACTCGCACCGGATCAGCGTCAGGAGTTAGGCGGCCTAGTATTTCAGTTTCCGGAACGACATTTCTGCGGCAATACGATTTTGACCGAGCTACGGCTGGGTCATCCCGAACTGAAACAGGAAAAGATTGAGTCTACCCTGAAAGCGGTCGGGTTAGATCACCTCTCGCTGCAAACGAATCCGCAAGCCCTCAGCGGTGGTCAGCAGCGTCGTCTTGCCTTGGCGGTACAGCTCATTCGTCAGCCCTTTTTGCTGATGTTGGATGAACCCACCGCCGGACTCGACTGGTCGATGCGGCAGCAGTTAGTCAATTTATTAAAAGCATTGAAAAAAGATTGGTCGCTGCTAGTGGTCACCCATGAACCAGGCGAACTGTTGGCGATCGCCGATCGGTGCTGGACGATTACCCAAGGGGAACTCACCCCCACCGATCCGCAGCAGCTTGCAGCAAAATCCTGTTCTTCGGCAGCGTAGGACGACGACATCATGAACGCTTCTACCCCAACGCTTCCCCTCTTTCTAGACCTCTGCGCCGAAACCCTGAACTGGCAACCGAGCGATCGCCAACAGCAGCAGTTTCAGGATCTCTACACCGGAATTTTGGAAGGCAATTGTCAGTTCAACCTCACCCGGATTACTGACCCAGATGAGTTCTGGGAAAAGCATATCTGGGATTCCCTACGCGGTATTGCGCCTTGGCTAGCATCTCCCGAACAGCCCTACCGTGTGATTGACATTGGTACGGGTGGCGGCTTTCCGGGTCTGCCTGTGGCGATCGCCCGCCCCGATTGGTCAATTACCCTGCTGGACTCCACTCGCAAAAAGATTGCCTTTCTGAAAACCCTGAGTGAACAACTCGATCTGACGCAGATTAGCACTCTTGCGGAACGTGCCGAAGCAGCGGGACTTTTTCGGCTCCATCGCGATCGCTACGATCTTGCCTTGATTCGTGCCGTAGGCCCGGTGACGGTCTGCGCTGAGTATGCCGTTCCGTTCGTAAAACCGGGGGGACAAGCGGTTCTCTACCGGGGACAGTGGACGGATGAAGAGGCCAGCCATCTCGAAAAAGCCGTTGAGCAACTGGGAGGGGCGATCGCCAAAGTCGATGCATTTACCACTCCCCTAAGCCACGGTATCCGCCACTGCGTCTACATCGAGAAAGTAGCGCTCACCCCTGCAGACTTTCCGCGAGATGTCGGCATTCCCGCCAAGCATCCCCTATAGCGTTTCAAATTTCCTAAATCATCCATAAAAAACAGAGCCTCTAAATAAAGTAGAGACTCTGTAAGCCTTTTTCTAATCAGAATTGAACAGCTAGAAACTGTCCCAATCCACAAGAAATTATAGTGCGTTACCGCGAGGCAGTACTTCCTCAGGGAATACAAACTTCTCGTGGGGCTGGTCTTGGGGAGCCATCCATGCCC
>JACYMB010000180.1 GCA_015272205.1 Synechococcales cyanobacterium T60_A2020_003
ACTGAAGGAAACGCCTTATTCTCAATACGGTGTGCTTCTTGCTGTGACCAATTACAATTTATTTTCGGTGGATTCATCCATTCCGAGTCTTAAAAATATCAAGAAAAAGAGGTTGGGTATTAGGTCAATGCAGACCTTAAGGGCGATTGAGTATTGATTTGGGCTAACGTCGGTTTCAGTTCAAAATCGCCTTCCAAGGGAGAGATTTTTGAGGGTTTCACGCTCTATCGAGGGAAAGAATTCGCAGTGCCTCCCCCTCGGCTGCGAATGGGTATGCTCCGACGTTTTTGTGCATGCAGCGTACGGGATGCCCATGGGAAATGCCGCCGCACCCATGTATCTAAAAAAAGCCGCACTTCCCAGGAGAAATGCGGCACCTTAGAGGATGTTTTGAACAGAGGGGAGGAAAGAAATTAGGGAGCTAGAGCACTACCGCGCAACAAGCTTCCAATGGTTTTGGCCGTGATTTTGATCTGAACCAAAGGATTTGCCGGAACCACCGTCTTGTACAAATAGCTGTCAAAAGTCAGCTTCTGTACATCGCGATCCGCGCACATTTCTACAAACGCCTCACGGGTTGCATCCGAGCGATAGAAGACTCGCTGGAGAACATCCAGCACCTTGTAGGTCAAACCATACTTAGTATCCCAGCGCTTCAGGTAAACCTTCAGCTCATCTTCCGTGGGAACCCGCTGACCGTTGTTGGAATACTCCACGATCGTTTCGGCACACATCCGACCGGACTTCGCGGCAAAGTAAATCCCTTCACCGGAGGACTTCGTAACGTAGCCCGCTGCATCGCCCACTAGAGCTACACGACCCACGACACGACGCGGACGGGGATGCTCAGGAATGGGGTGCGCTTCTACCTTGATAATGCTGCCGCCTTCGAGCTTACGGGCTGCCCGTGCCCGGATTCCAGCCTGCAAGTTCTTGATCAAGGACTTGTTGACCTTCATCGTGCCTGTACCGACCGCAACGTGGTCGTACTTGGGGAATACCCAGGCGTAGAAGTCCGGGGAAACATCCGTGCCAACGTACATTTCCGCCATATCTTCGTAGAAAGCCATCTTGTCTTCAGGAAGACGAATGCGCTCTTGGAAGGCGATCGCATAGTTGTAGTCACCCGCATCGATGGCCTTTGCCACGCGAGAGTTTGCCCCATCCGCACCCACAATCATGTCTACCTGGAGGGTTTTGGCTTCCCCTTCGAGGCTGCCATTGGAATGATCGGCGTAGTGGAGGGTGTAAGGTGCAGTGCTGCTAGAGGGAATATCAATGGCGTGAACCGTGCCATTGATAATTTGTGCGCCCAGCTTGCCTGCGCGATCGCGCAAGAAACCGTCCAATACTTCCCGGCGGCACATGCCGATATATTCATTTTGATTTTCTAAATTAATATCCACCTCAATATTTGAAGGCGAAATCATCTTCATGCGACGAACGCGCCGATCGATGATTTCTGGAGGCAGATCAAACTCATTGACCATGCACAGCGGAATTGCGCCACCACAGGGTTTTGCATTATCCAGCTTGCGCTCGAACAAATATGTTTCGATACCTGCTTTTGCTAACGTCTCAGCAGCCGAAGAACCTGCTGGACCCGATCCAACAACAGCAACCCGTAGTGCCAAAGGTTCTCTCCCAAATCTTTAATAAACCTACCGAAAAGCATCGTATCACGGAGTTCTGACCGCTTGAGCGTGCGATCGCCCTCTTGTAATCGAATTGAAATAGAGCGTAACAAATCGCAATCAACTGTCGGCAATCTTGATGCTTGGGCAACAAACCCATCTATGGAACTGTAGAATAAGCGGGACTTTTGTCTAGAGGATTTGGATACTGATTTGCAAGTATCTAACAGGACTTACGCACTCCGTGCGGCGTCCTGAGTCGTTTAGGTGATTTTGCGTGGGTTACATCCGCGCAAAATCGCCCAATTGCCTAAGTCCTGTCTAAAAGGAATTCCGGCGTCTGAAGGTCAGTATTCAGACGCATGGGGATCATCAAACACACCGAGGATCGGAATCCAGTAAATCTCACAAAGTCCTTACGATTGGATCGCTCCCAGTGTCCCTCACAAAGCGCTACAATCGTTCGGGGCTATGAATTGAGTCTCCTTTTTTCAAGAACGTCTGTTTTCTTAACGCTATATTTTTGGCGATCGCCCCAGATTCTAAATCGGGTGATTGTGTCTTATTTCATCGACTTGCTTTGAATTGTCTTTGGTGAACCTTGAACGCTAGTAGGCGAATGTTCGCTGCATTTAGGCGATTGAGCTTTGATAACCTCTGAATTTTCCCTGGTCGTTACTCAATCTGCTTCTGGCTATGCCACTGAAACCGTCTCAAATCCGTCAAATCCTCAGTGCCAAGCGTGAGGACTTTAGCGCTTTTGACCGTGAAACGCTCAGTATTCTCAATAAGTATCGGGATGCGCTGAACGAAGTTTCCCACCTATCACCGGACGACATCGAATCCCGATTGGGAGATGCGTTGGATGTGGGCGCACGCCCCCTAGAGTCACTTGCGAAGACGGCGCATTGTGTTTTGCCGTGCAAGCTATGCTGGCCCAACCGAGAGCAAAGTTTGGCCTGGGTGCGCGATCGCCTTACGGGCGTTACCACCTTTGCAGTAGATGGCTCCCAGATCTATCCCAGCAAGGACCTTTCAATCCCGATTGCCCTAGTGCAGATTGGCTGGTTCGAGAATCTCCACCTGCCCACGGGAAATTACGAAAAGGATGTCGAACTCGACGTGATGACCCCTCAGGACTTACAGGTGGGCGACATGGGTCTGGCCGATCGGCGGGTGAACATGCGCCGCTTCCAAATGGAAACGGAGAAGCTCATCTCCTACATGGAAGCCCATCCGAATCCTGATAATCTGCTGGTGTTTCTGGATGGGTCGCTGGTGGCTAGCTTTGCTGATGCCTTTGACATCGAAAGCCGCAAATTCTACGTGGATTGCCTGGTGCGATTGTTGAAAACTAGCGAAGACCATCGCGTTCCCCTGGTTGCTTACATTGCTACATCGTCCGCAGACGACCTTACTGGAATGCTGCGTCACCTGATGAGCCTGCCCGAATCCCAGCACATCCACGATGCCCAAATTCTCAGCAAGTTCATGAACTGGGGCGATCGCACTCCCCTCTTCCTCTGTCAGCGCCCTGGCATTCTGGCGGATTACGGAGCCTTCCGCAACCGGATCGCGTTCACCTATCTCAAGACCACCCGCGAAGGATACCCTGCCCGCTTAGAACTGCCCCTTTGGATGCAGGAAGAGCCAGGTCTGATCAACCGTGTCATGGATTGGGTGCGCGGCGAAGTGATTGTGGGTGGTGGCTATCCCTACGTGATTGAAACGGCAGATCAGGTGGCCGTGCTCCAAGCCGAGGATCGGCAGACTTTCTACCGAATCCTGCAAGACTGGGCGGATCAGGAACATCTGAATCTCCGGTTCTCACCCAAGATGGTGAGCAAGGCTCGGCGGCGAGCGTAGAGGGTTCTGGTCTGAACGGTCAACCCCAGGGACTTAGGGCAGAACCGCAATACACTCAATTTCGACCCGGACATCCTTGGGCAGTCGGGAAACCTCGACGCAGGCACGGGCAGGGGCGGTGGCCTCATCGAAGAACTGAGCGTAGACTGCGTTCATGGCGGCG
>JACYMB010000181.1 GCA_015272205.1 Synechococcales cyanobacterium T60_A2020_003
GGCACCATCTTCCGACTCACCTTTTCCGAACTCCACTATCCTCAGAGGATTTGACCATCGATGACTAAGATCCTAATCGTTGAAGATGAATTGCTAATTGCCCAAGGGTTAGCCCGAAAGCTGGTCAAGATGGACTATCACGTTGTTGGGATTGTGTCCTCTGGGAGAGACGCCATTCGCCACGTTGATGACGATCCGCCCGACGTTATCCTGATGGATATTGTGATCAAAGGAGACATAGACGGTATTGAAACAGCACGTCAGATCCAAAGCCGCAACAATATTCCCATCATCTACCTCACAGCCTATGCCGATGATGAAACGTTGGAGCGGGCCGAACAAACCGGATCCTACGGCTATATCCTCAAGCCCTTCAAAGAGCGTGAAATCCATGCGGCCATTAAGATGGCGCTGAAGAAGCATCAAGAAGCGCTAGCCTTGCAGGCGTCATTATCCGCTATACAGTCCTTGAGCGATGAAAAATCTCGCCAATTGGCGATCGCCGCCCACGATTTTCGCAATCCCCTCTCTACTATCCGCATGTCTGCCGAGATCCTCCAGGACTATGGTGAATCGCTGGATGCAGAAAGGCAGACCGAATGTTTTGAGCGGATTCAAGGAGCGGTGTCTACCATGAACAATCTCCTCGAAGATATCTTGGTTCTCAGTCATACCGAAGCGGCAACCTACGAACTTTGTCCTCAACAGGTGGATATCGTAGCTTTCTTTGAGGATATGATTCATCAGTTTGCGCTAGCCATCCAGAACACCCACCATATTCAGCTCGATGCCCCCCAGTCGTGTCCGATTGTGATCCTGGATGAACGACTGCTCCAGCATATTGTGCTCAATCTGTTGTCCAATGCCATCAAATATTCTCCATCCGGCGGGACAATTCATCTTGACGTAACCCACGAGCAGGATCGGCTAACGCTGTCTATTTCCGATCCCGGCATTGGCATTCCGGATGAGGATCAACATCTGCTGTTTCAGCGCTTTAAGCGAGCATCAAATGTCGGCGAAATTCAGGGGACTGGGCTAGGACTGTCCATTGTTCACCAAGCCGTTGAACTTCACGGTGGAGAGATTCAGGTTGAAAGCAAAGTGGGAATAGGAACTCGGTTTACGGTGATTCTGCCGTGTGACGATGCATTAGCGTAGAGGATGTCTTTACCTATAAGGCGTGGGCGATCGCTGTACAACACTCCTCAACCGACGCACGCCGCTCCAGCGCTGACACTAAGGCATTGTAGGCCGCTTGATGATTTTCCAGAAGCGTGGTGGCCTGTAACGTTGCCCACCGCTGTTTGAGTTCCGCTTCAGAACTGGGACGCCGAAGCTGTGACCAAAGAATTTGGATCGTTTGGCGATCGTCGGCTCCGCCCTCGACATTTCCATAGAAAGATTGCTCTGCCGCAATGCCCGCCATCCAAACAGTGCAATAGCGATCGACTAACTGCACCGATAGCTCATTGTTGGCCAGTTGTGCCTCTAGGGCTTGACTATCAAAACTGACCCCTCCGAGGCCGGGTTGGCCTTGCTTTAGTGCGTCCCAGGCAGTCAGGGTGTAGCCTGTAACCGGAATCTCCAACAGGTATGCCACCAGAAAATGTCCAGCTTCATGACGAATAACCCGCTGGCGATGTTCTGGCGAAAAATTGGCAACCCAGTCCAGGAGCAACGTTCCCCCCCGTCCCTGCCATTGCAGGGTATCCACGGTAGCAATGCTCAGCATCCCAAAGGCAGCGATCGCCGGAACCACAGGCGAAATCTGCACCAATGGTCCTACGAGACTGAGGATCACCAGCGAGAAGATGGCGATCGCGACTAAATTGAGGGTAGTGTTACTCACAGGCGTTTATCGATACGGTCTTCTTTTTTTATAGCGTGAAATTGATGGATTCTCGAAATCGCCCCACGGCCTAAGTCCCAATAAAATCCAACGCTCAAAACTCAGAATGACCGGATGCCTTGAGCAACGGTTGAATGAGCAGACTCAACAAATACACTGCTCCGGCGACCAAAATAATCGTGGCACCAGAGGTGAGGTTGAGGAAATAGGATAACCCTAGCCCAACGGTCGTAAAGATCATTCCCAAGAAACTGGCGAGTACCATCATCTTTTTCATATCTCTGACAAACTGAGCACTGGTGGCGGCAGGCATCGTTAACAGCGCAATCACCATAATCAGCCCCACCACCCGCATCATCATGACAATGGTCAGCGCAATCATACACAGCAACGTCAGATAGATGGCATCGACAGGAACATTGACCACCGTCGCGAACAGTTCATCAAAGTAAATCGCCAAGAGTTCTTTATAAAACAGCACGGCTAGGGTAATGATGATCGCATCCAGCACCAGCATAATGATTAAATCGCTGAACGAAACGGTCAAAATGCTGCCAAACAGATAACTCAGGAGATCGGCTTTGTAGCCCTTGGTTAAATCAATCAGGATAATACCGATCGCCATGCCAATCGCCCACATCACCCCAATAATCGTATCGGCCCGTTGTTGGGTTTTGCGCTGCACCATGCCCATGCCCAGGGCAGACACCACGCTAAATAGAATCGCACCCAGGACGGGATTAAATTGGAAAAAATAGCCTAACCCAATGCCGCCATAGGCCGCGTGGGCAATGCCGCCACTAATGAAAACGATGCGGTTCACCACCACAAAGGTGCCAATTACCCCACAGGCAATGCTGACCAGAATTCCCGCCATGAGCGCATTTCGCATAAAGTCAAACTGCAAGGCTTCAATCATGGCTGGACGTCCTCCGTTCGATTTCCTCGGATAGATGCTGGGGAAAGACCCGGTGGGGAACTCCGTGGGCAATTAGATCTACAGGGCATTGATAGACCATTTCCAGCATTTCTGGCGTGATTTGTTTCTCGCCGTGGTAGAACAAGCGGCGATTCAGGAAACCGACCGTTTTCACGCAGGAGGCGATCGCCCCAATATCGTGGGAGATCATCAAAATCGTGATGTGCTCATTCAGTCGCTTCAGCAACTCGTAAATATGGCTGCCAATGTGCGGATCCACCCCGGCCACGGGTTCATCCAGCAGCAGAATGCTCGGTTCTACGGCTAACGCCCGCGCAATATAGACCCGCTTGCGCTGCCCACCGGATAATTCTCCCAAGGGGCGATCGCGCAGTTGCAGCATCTCCACGCTCCGCAGTGCTTCTGCCACATAGTGGCTGTCTTTGGTGGTATAGGTATGCAGCAGGCGACGTTTGCCCAAACGACCCATCATCACCACATCCCAAACCGTGATCGGAAAAGCCCGATCAAACTCGATACCTTGGGGGACATAGCCCAGGTAGCGTCATCCCTGCTGGGGTCGCTGCCCCATAATCAGCACCTCACCCCGCATCGGTGGCAGCAGCCCCAGCAGCACCTTAAACAACGTCGTTTTGCCGCTACCGTTTGGGCCAATCAGTCCAATAAAGTCCAGGTCTTGAACAGACAGGTTGATATCTTCTAGAACGGGTTCCTGATTGTATCCGGCCCATAGATGCCGAATTGAAATTACTTCCAGGGGGGTAGCGGGTACATCCACAGATTTGAAGATCCTTACACTGGGCGGATTAATGGTGAAAAAGACTGAGAGGATATTTATAACGTTATCTGTCATGGATCAAAGCGTTGTCGATCCCCCTAAATCCCCCTACCCTTCGGGAAGCCGCTTTGCGTCTATAAAAAGGGGGACTTTAAGGCTATCTCCCCCCTTCTTAAGGGGGGCTAGGGGGGAACAAGGCGCACAGAGTCTCCGTCAAGAACTGGTGTATACACCGTAGCTCAAAGGGTGAGGGCTGCAAGCTGAGATGTCCCCCTAACCCCTTTTGGGACGGCGATCGCGCAACCGTTCGGCGGTTCGTAGGATTTGCCCCGCCAAGACTGCCGCCCCAAAGCCGTTGTCAATGTTCATCACCCCCACCCCAGAGGCACAGGAATTGAGCATGGTAAGCAAGGCCGACAATCCCCCAAAACTGGCACCATAGCCAACACTGGTGGGCACCGCGATCACAGGACAATCCGCTAATCCGGCAACGACGCTGGGCAATGCCCCTTCCATTCCGGCGACCACAATCAGCACATCGGCCTCGCGAATGTAGTGTTGGTTCTGGAGCAGCCGATGAATCCCCGCCACACCCACATCCCAAAGCCGCCTGACGTGGAAGCCAAATAGCTCGGCAGTGACGGCGGCTTCTTCAGCAACGGCAAGATCGGCCGTTCCGGCAGAAATGAGGGTTACGGTTCCGGCATAGCGCGGTTCGATTCCCGTTGGGGCGATCGCACAAATCCGGGCGAGGTCATAGTACTGCAAATCCGGGAGATAGCGATAGCGCTTGATCTCAATGTAAACGTCGTAGGGAATCCGGGTCGCCATCACGATCGGGTTCTGTTCCGCCAAGGACGCCATGATTTTGGCAATTTGATCCGGGGTTTTTCCTGGCCCCCACACCACCTCTGGAAAGCCCGTACGGAGCAATCGCTGGTGGTCTAGTTTGGCGAACTCTTCGATCGGCTCGTAGCTCAACACCTTGATCTGATCCAGGGCAGCATCGGGACTCGTTTGACCTTGAGCCACCGCGTCTAGCAACTGCCGCAACATCCCTAAATCCGTCACTGCTTTTTATCTCCCTGATCGTCTATCTTCAACTCGTGGATGTTCCACAATCCCCAACTGGGCAAGCTGGAAAATTGCACATTTTGCAGGCGATCGCGCACGGACATCATCGCAATTTCCTGAACCAGATGGATCACCGGAAGCTGCTCTTGGACAATGCGTTGAAACTCAGCATAGATCTGTTTGCGCCCCTCCTCATTGAGTTCCCGTGCCCCGGCATCAAAAAGCTGATCAATGTTTCGCTCCCAGTCACTGACCACCCAATTCTGAATCGGCTCTTGTCCGGGCTGTGCCCCCAGATTAAAGAGATGGGAACCCCCCGTACTTTTCCACAAGTTTGCGCCGGAATGGGGTTCGATACTGCCCGTAAAACCGATCATAATCGTATCCCAGACGCGGCTTTGGGTCAGTTTCGAGACCAGCGTACCAAAATCAATGGGGCGAAAGTCGATCTGAATCCCAAGTTGTGCCAAATTGTCTTTGATTTGGGCACCCATCGCCTCCCGGATCTGGTTGCCTGTATTGGTTTCCAGAGTGAAGCTCACGCGATTTCCATCGGGATCAAGCAGTTCCCCTTGGCTGTTCCGCTGAAAACCTTCTGTCTCTAATAATTTACGCGCTTGCTCCAGATTGTGTTCATAAACAGGCAATCCCTCCTCTGGAGAGAGATAGTAGGGACTTTGCACCGACACCGGAGAATTCTGAGGTTCACTGATGCCCCGAAAGACGTTGTTAATGATGCGATCGCGATCGATGGCGTAGGCGATCGCCTGCCGAAACCCTTGGCGTTGAAACCACGAGGCCTTGACCGGATCGACAAAGGGTTTGCCCTGGGCATCGGTCGCCTGATTCAGGTTAAATACCAGAAACGTAGTGCTAGACCACGGCCCCCCAATCAAAATTTGGAACTGCCCCCGCTCCTCCTCGCGCTTCAACAGTGAAAAATACTCCGGCTTCAGCGGTCGGGTATCGCCCAACACATCCAAGCTACCGGAGCGAAACTGGAGCAGTGCCGTATCCGTAGACTCCACCACCTCCCACACCACCCGATCAATGTAGGGCCGCTGGACGCCTTGCTCGTCCACCTGCCAGAAATAGGGATTGCGTTCAAAGATCAAGCGCTGTCCCGGTACGCAGGATCGCAGGCGATAGGGGCCATTTACCACGAGGTCGTCGGGCGGTGTATTGGTATCCCAGGTGGAGAGAAATAGAGGATTCCCGTCTTTGTCTAACGTACTCACCGCATCCTCTAGGATATGACGCGGCAAGATCGCAATTCCGCCTGCGGTCGGTGGCCCTACGGTTGCCCGCAGCAAGGGCGCAAAGGGTTCTGGCAGTTGAAAGGCCACCTGGCGATCGCCCACCTTTTCCACTGTGGGTAACGCACCCGATGCCCCAATCCGAAACCCGTCGCGGCTATCCGTGGGAATCTTGTCATTGAAGATCACGTCCCGGTAGGTAAAGACGACGTCATCCACCGTCAACGGCTCTCCATCCGACCATTGCAACCCCTCCCGCAGCGTAAAGGTAATCCGGGTTTGATCGGGCGATATCTCCCAGGATTCCGCTAATTCGGGCCGTACCTCCCCCGTCAAGCCATCCTCGGTGGTCAAGCCCCGATGGGTGAGTAAAAAGATACTCGGAAATTCCTGATTCAGCGGTGGATTAAAGGTTTTAACATCGCTGAGAATGCTCAGCACCAGTTGGGATTGATCGGAGGTTTTGCTTTGCTCCACCAACATTCGACAGCCCATAAGCGAGATCAAAAGGGCGATCGCCAGTCCCACTAGGAGCGATCGCCCCATTCCTCGCCGTCTATCATTGGCGAGCCACGCCACGCAGGTCATCGCAGCATCAACAATCAGCACAAATCGGGTACGGACAGAGATCACGATTTTTAAATCAATTAAAGGGACGTAGGGGCGGTTTCGTAATCAAACCCTGGTCTTGAGCACTGTCTATCGGCTAGACCCGCCCGTACCCATTTAGGAAACAGGTTCAGCTTGGGCGGGTTCCGATCCGTTGACAATCTTGAGTTCATAGATATTCCATAGGGAAGGCCAATCTGGAATCGCGGAATAGTCCACGCCCTGAATCGTATTCCGCACCGCCCCCATCACCAGACCGTTGATCAAGTAGACAAACGGTAGATTCGTTTGAATCACAACCTGCGCCTTACCATAAATTTCTTTGCGCTTAGCCTCGTCTAGCTCTTGAGAACCGAGGACGAATAAATCCGCAATTTCCCGCTCCCAGTCCGCAAACACCTGCCCTTGAATGGGGGGATCGCTGGGCTGAGGTTGGAGGTTAAAGGTGTGCAGCATCCCGTCCAACGCCCAGATCGTCGAATAGCCGTGGGGTTCGATGCCACCCGTAATTCCGCCAATGTAGGCGTCCCAATCCATCGTGTTGCGGAGCCGATCCAGCAGCGTATTGAATTCAATCGCCTGGAAGTCTACCTGCATCCCAATACGGCCTAAATCTTCCTTAATTTGGGGGCCAATGGTGTCTGCCACTCGTCCCCCCGTATTCGTCAACATCGTGAAGCGGACGGGCGTTCCCTCAGCGTCCAGCAGTTGTCCTTGGGCGTTGTACTGGAATCCTGCCTGAGTTAACAGAGTCTTGGCTTTCTCAAGGTCGTAATCATACACGGGTAATCCCTCTTCTGGTGATAGATAGAAGGGACTTTGTACAGGCAACGATGAGTTCAACGGTTCCCCAATCCCCAAAAAGACGTTGTTGATCATCTTGGGACGATTGATGGCGTGGGCCACCGCTTGACGAAACGCAACCGTATTAAACCATTTGGATTTCTTGGGATCCACTAAGGGCTTTCCATCTCGGGAGGCTTTATTGAGGTTAAAGCAGACAAAGAAAGTCCCGGTATCGGGTCCCCCTTCATAGATCGTGAAATTACCCCGCTCTTCCTCCCGTTTCAGCAACATGAAGTTCTGGGGCGAAACGCCTAGCGTATCTACCCCCCCTGACCGAAATTGCATCAGTGACGTATCGGGTGAGTCTACGATCTGCCAAATGAACTGCTCTGCGTAGGGTAACGGTTCTCCCGCTGGCCCTTTCCGCCAGTAGTAGGGATTGCGTTCAAAAATGAGGCGTTCGGCAGGTTTGTAGCTCACCATGCGGTAGGGGCCACTGCCGATAATCTCCTGTGGATTGGTATCCGTTCCCCAGGTGCTGATAAACAGTGGTTGACCCTGGGCATCCGTTGTTTTAATGGATTCTTCGAGCGCATGTTTCGGCAATACGTAGGCTCCTCCCATGTATTCCAAGAAGGGCGCAAAGGGTTCCTGAATCTTGAATTCAACACGGCGATCGTCGATTTTACGCACGGAGGGCAAGGTTTGACTTTGCCCAATCCGGAGAATATCCCGCGTGGGGGCTGGAATCGCTTCGTTGAGATAAATGTCGTTAAAGGTAAAAATGATGTCATCTGCGGTGAACGGCTCCCCATCCGACCATTGCAATCCCTCCCGCAGGGTAAAGGTCACGCTCAAATTGTCGTCGGACATCTCCCAGGATTCGGCGAGATGGGGTTCCAACTCGTTGGTGTTGAGGTTGCGTTCTAGGAGGGAGTCGTAGATGAAGTAGAAAACGCTGGGAAAGGATTGATTCAGGGCGTAGTTGAAGGTTTTGGGATCGGTGGAGGAGGCGATCACAATGCGAGGAACCTGAGCGGACGCCTGCTTAAACTGATCGATGCTACAGCCTGTGATGCCCAAACTGAAGGCGATCGCCAGTACTATGCTCAAACCTCTCACGAACCATCGTCGAAACCGTGCCATGAAACCTTCAATTGCCATGTCCCACGCTCAACCCTACTTATCTCGGCACTACATGTTTTGATCTAAAGCGAGGGAAGCACTCCTGACCGACAGGGTGCGATCGCCCACACTATAGAGATCGTAGTTCAGTGTAGCGCATCCCTTCTGGGCGCGGGTAATTCCGGGATGGTGCTGTTTTGGGATGAGTCTAGGGGCGATCGCCTCTAGACTACGATCGTTATCCAGTGCTGCCTAGGGGCAAAACTAGGATTAGAGGATCAGGAATCGCACCGTCATATATATCCCAGTCGTGATAATTTGAAGCACAGCGATGGGAATACCGTAGCTCAAAAACACCCGAAACGACATCGGCCTGCCGTGCTGTTCCGCAATCCCCGCCGCCACGATGTTAGACGATGCTCCCATTAGCGTTCCGTTACCGCCTAGGGTTGCGCCATACATCATGGCAAAGAAGAGAGGCATCACTTCAAGCGGCAGTTGCCCGGTGAAGTCACTCCTGAGAATCCTAGCGTCACATCACATCCTTCAGACGCTGGCGGTGACCCCTCATCCGCTTGCTCCGCCAATCGCTGTTGCCAACGCAGAATGCTGGAATCAGATGTGTGGAGCACT
>JACYMB010000182.1 GCA_015272205.1 Synechococcales cyanobacterium T60_A2020_003
TGTGATAACTGAAATTTACCATGCCTCTCCTGCCCGCAACCCCTCTTTCATGCAACAACGCCTTTTTAAACCTATCTTTCAAGGTGGATTACCCCCTTTAGTTGTCTATTCCCAATATCGCCACCAAAAACGCAAAGCGATCGCTCAACTCTTCGATCTGCTTCGATGTCGGTTTCCCAGCTCCATGTCCAGCTTTGGTTTCAATGCGAATGAGGATGGGGGGATCTCCAGCTTGGGCATGTTGTAACGCGGCGGCGAACTTGAAGCTGTGGGCTGGCACAACGCGATCGTCGTGGTCTGCGGTGGTGATCAGCGTTGCGGGATAGTGCGTTCCGGGCTTGAGATTATGGAGCGGTGAATAGGCATAGAGCGTTTTAAATTCGTCGGGATTCTCCGATGAGCCATACTCGGCGCACCAAGCCCAGCCAATCGTAAAGGTGTGAAAACGGAGCATATCCATAACACCAACGGCAGGTAACACGGCGGCAAAGAGATCGGGACGTTGCACCATGCAGGCGGCCACCAACAGTCCCCCATTACTGCCACCCGCGATCGCCAGTTTTTGGGGAGAGGTATATCCCTTTTCAATTAACCATTCTGCTGATGCGATGAAGTCATCAAAGACGTTCTGCTTATTGTGCTTCATGCCCGCTTGATGCCATGCTTCACCGTATTCGCCGCCACCCCGTAGATTGGCGACAGCGTAGATCCCGCCCATCTCCATCCAAACCAGCATTCCGGGAGAAAATGATGGGGTGAGAGAGACATTAAACCCGCCATAGCCATAGAGATAGGTGGGGCGATCGCCATCCATCATCATCCCCTTCTTATAAGTGATAAATAGAGGAATTAAGGTTCCATCTTTGCTGGGTACAAAGACTTGGTGCGTCTCGTAGTCTGTGGGGTTAAAGTCCACTTGAGGCTGGCGAAAAATCTGACTTTCCCCAGTGATTAGGTCACACCGATAGATCGTAGTCGGCGTGGTGTAGCTTGTGAAACTGTAGAAGGTTTCCGTATCAGTCTTTCGTCCAGCAAAGCCAGAAATGGATCCTAAGCCAGGGAGGTCTATATCACGCACCAAGGAACCGTCCATGGCAAAGATGCGAATCTGACTATGGGCATCTTTGAGGTACGACGCTACAAACTGCCCGTTTAGAACGCTGACAGTTTCGAGGGTTTCCTGTGCTTCGGGAATGAGCGATCGCCAGTTTTCCGGTTCCGGATGGTCTAGGTCTATTGCGATGACTCGTCCCCGTGGCGCGTTTAGATCGGTTTGAACCCACAGGGTCGTTCCATCGTTTTCAATGACGTGATAACGAGCTTCAAACGCAGAAACAAGTTCTACGATCGCACTATTAGTTTGGCTCAAATCCTTGTAAAATACCAGGTTTCGCGAATCGGTTCCTTTCCAAACTGAAATGATGAGATAACGGCCATCTTCCGTAACTGAGCCATCAAATCCCCATTCTTTCTGATCAGGGCGATCGTAAATCAGCACATCCTCGTCTTGGGATGTCCCTAGACGATGAAAATAGAGTTTTTGGAAATAGTTGGCGTCTTCTAACTTCGTCGTCTCGTTTGGTTCCGCATAGCGAGAATAGAAAAATCCAGTTCCATCGGGTAACCAGGAGGCTCCTGAAAACTTGCTCCAAAGCAAATGATCCGCTAAGTCATCGCCCGTTTCAATGTCGCGAACCTTCCACTCTTTCCAGTCCGAGCCTGCTGTTGAGAGGGCATAGGCCAAAAAACGACCCTCTTCACTCACCGCAAGACCTGTGAGGGCAACGGTGCCATCGGTAGAGAGGGTATTGGGATCGAGAAGCACGGTCGGTTCAGCATCCAATGCCGTCAACGTGTACAGCACACTCTGATTTTGAAGTCCATCATTTTTGAAGTAGAAATAGCGATCGCCCCGATGAAACGGAATGCTGAATTTCTCGTAGTTCCATAGCTTCGTTAAGCGGTCTTGAATGGCGTGACGGGCAGGAATTTGATTTAGGAACTCAAAGGTGACGGCATTTTGCGCTTCGATCCAGTCTTTGGTTTGGGATGAATGGGGATCTTCTAGCCAGCGATAGGGATCTGCAACGGAAATGCCGTGGTAGATATCAACCTGATCACTCCGAACGCTGGGGGGATATACGAAGCGCTTCTGTTCCTCTGCCATGATCCAATTCACTCTAGCTGCTTCTTCCCACTCTAGCCCGTTTTCTTGGCTGCCGCGATCGGGAATCCAGTCTCCCGATCCGAAGCCTAAAACCAGGAATGGCAGCCGTTATAATAGTTAAGAATTACTAAACTTTTATCCTGAGCGATCGCACCTATGGCCATTTTTCGACAATACATCGCACCTCTTCTCATCGTGTTGACCTTTATCTTTGCGCTCGTAGCTGTGAGTTCTCGAAGTTTTCTCGCAGACGATATGGCAGCCCCTGCCCCCATCGAAGAGCCTGATGCTGTATCGGTTGTAATGCCGTCTACACCACAGCCCGTCCTATGAGTACTGGTCTAAGGGGTCGATGATGACCTTCCCGATTGAAGGTTATGTTCAACGGCGCGGTGCATGGCGCGATCGCACCCTTGTCAGTCAGTTTCTCAAACGAACCTACCAAGAGTTGTATCCCGATCAGTGCTTTGACCATCTAAATCGCACGGTCGAGCAATATTTTTCGTTGGAAACGCCGACTTGGTGGATCGCTCTCCAAACGGATCCGTCTACACCCATCGCAGGACTATGGATGGGAAATACGGTAGATCAGATTTCGGGCGATCGCCATGCCTATATCTTTATGCTTTTTGTAGAACCTGCCCACCGTCGGCGCGGTATCGGTTCAGCCCTGATGCAAACGGCAGAGGCATGGGCTGCCCATCGCGGCGATCGCCAAATTGGCCTCCAAGTTTTCACCGAAAATCGGGCGGCGATAAACCTTTACGAAACCCTGGGCTATCGTCCCCAAGCCATCTGGATGATTAAGCCTATTTCACAATGCTGACATCCTATCCTTTTTTCAGCGAGTTTCTTTAATATGGAGTATTAGCACGTCGCTGTTGAGGCATCATGAGCGCTTCCCGCCAGAGTCGCCAGAACCGTTTGTTCACCCCCCCCTTGCTCCCCTCTCCTGCCCAGCCTCGATCTCCCTATTGTTGGGAATCGAGCGATCGCCCGTCGGATATGTTTCCTTTTTTGATTCGCACGGCTCGTCCCCATGACCTCCGCGACCTGTCAGATCTGTTGGCCGACAGCTTTTACAAACCCGATGGTCAGGCCAGTTGGTTGTTTCCCCTCTTTCGGCTCGGCATTTACGAAGATTTGCGCCATCGCTTTCATGAGCAGGCACCTCACTACGCCTGCCTCGCCGCAGTTGACTACAGCACTCGTCTTAATCTTCAAGCAACGCTTGGGATATCGGACATCGTCGTCGGTACGATTGAACTGAGCGCCAAAACGCCAAAATTTTGGAATATGAGAACCGAGCCCTATCTCTATATTTCGAACTTAGCCGTGCGACCGACCCACCGACGGCAAGGCATTGCCCTAAAAATGCTAACGGCCTGTGAACAGATTGCCCTGGATTGGGGCTTTTCTGAGATTTATCTCCATGTCCTAGAAACGAATAAAGATGCCCGCAAGCTTTACAAAAAAGCAGGCTATCAAGCTGAAAGTATCGACACGGGCATTGGCAGCATTTTGTTTGGTAAACCTCGTCAACTCTTTTTGCGAAAGACTTTAACTTCCCAGTCGTAGCAGGTAGAGCGCTTTACTAAGTCTCTACCGAAATTTGTTAACCAATGCCGGGATCTCAGACGGTCGTGAGGCAACGGCTATTCCTGCTTTGCGAAATGCTGCAATCTTACGCTCCACCGTCCCTAACGTTTCACGCATTCCGCGCGGCTGCGCCGCAATAATTGCACCTGCGTGTCCCATCTGATGTCCACGGGGAGCCGTACGTCCCGCAATATAGGCCACCACAGGTTTATCAATCACATCTGCAATGTATCGCGCCGCCCTCTCCTCGGCATCGCCTCCAATTTCACCGACGAGAACAATCACCTCGGTTGCATCGTCTTCATCAAGGATTTGCAACCACTGCTGAAAGGATGATCCGACTATGCGATCGCCCCCAATGCCGACCGCAATGGACTGTCCTAACCCCGCACGGGTTAAGCCCAAGGCAATCTCGTAGGTGAGGGTTCCACTACGGCTCACAATCCCCACAGAACCGGGCGTGTAAAATTCAGGCGGATGGGTTCCCAGCAAAATCTGCCCTGGAACGATGATTCCGGGGCAGGTTGGCCCCACGAGTAAGGTTTCCGTTGCTTCGGCCTGCCGAATCAGCCGAATCAGATCAATCGATGGGACGCCTTCGGTCAGCAGAATAATTTGCCGAATGCCAGCGGCGATCGCCTCTAGGGCCGCATCTAGGGCTAGATAGGGCGGGGAAAAGATGACCGACGTATCAATCGCGCCCACGTGGGCGATCGCTTGCTCCACCGCATCAAAAATTGGCACACCGTCTAACGCCTCGCCACCATAGCCCGGACTCACACCCGCCATCACGCGGGTACCATAGCGACTCATCAGAGGGACATGGGTGACCCCTAAGGAATCGGTAATCCCTTGTACGAGAACTCGGTTGGCCGCAGTGAAGCTCATAGGCTGATTATCCCACACCTATCGCTGACGACGACAGCATCACGGTTTTGGCGATCGCCGCATCGAGGTCATCCACCAAAACAACCTCCGTATCACTCAAAGCTATTTGGGCTTGGTCAAAGGCATTCCCCACCACACGCAGCACGATCGCCAACCGTCCTCCATGGATATGCCAATAGTCGGCGATCGCTTGCCCGACCTCATCGCCCGACAATCCACCCCCAATCAAATTCACGAGTACGACCGTAATCTGGCGATCGCGCCCGATCTGATCTAGGCTGTGGCGAAGGTGCTCTCCCCACTCCCGATCCACCATGTTATAGCGGCAATCTCCCCCTAGATTTTGGAAACAGGCCGGAACTCCTCCCTCTGCATGGAGCAAATCTAGGGTCGCCATTGTTAACCCCGCACCACTGCAAATGACCGCAATATGGCCGCGATCGCCCCTCTCTAACGATATCCACTCCCGATTACACGCCATACCCAACTCGGACAGCACATCCGTCGCGTTGGGGAACTCGACCTGCCATGCGGCGATGTCCGGATGACGACCCAGCGCATCATCGTTCGCAATCACCTTCCCATCTAGCGCCATGAGTTCCCCTTCACCGCTGACAGCCAGGGGATTAATCTCGACTAGATCTAAATCCTTTTGCACGAACAGTCGATACATCTTCTGAACGATGGTACTGACCGAACGCAGAAGTTCACCCTGCAAGCCCATTTGGAGCGCAAGTCGGCGGGCATAAAACGGTGAAAATTCCTGATCAACAATCACGGGATGAATCTTCGTTCGGTCAGATTCAATCGCCTCTCCTCCTTGCTGTGAACCCAGCAAGATCGGTCGGCGTGCGGATCGATCAATGGTGACGGCTAAATAAAATTCGCGATCAGGTTGATACATGGCTTCAGCTAGCAACACGCGAGGATACTGCCCCATGATCGAAAGATTCCAGATCGACCGAGCCGCCGCGATCGCATCAATCGTATTATTCGCAAACTTAATGCCACCCTGCTTGCCTCGACTTTCGGCATAGACTTGAGACTTGAGCACTACCGGAAATGGGATTCGCAGATTCTTCAACTCCTCAGTCCGATCAATGCGCTGAGAAGGAAGTACCGGAATGCCAACGGCCCGGAATAATTCTTTCGCCTGGTACTCTAGCAAGTCCATGATCGTTCGTAGTGTCTCCCCCTGATATGAAAAACTATAGTCGTAGGCTTTTAATATAGCCGCGCAAGAGAGGCCAAAGGTGTGACCAAACACACAATCGGAACGTACATCTACCTTCATGGATTTGCGTCTAGTCCACGATCAATCAAAGCTGAGGGCTTGCGCGATCGCTTTCAACGCATTGGCATCCCGCTCCAGTGTCCCGATCTCAACCAAGACGACTTTTCCACCCTCACCCTCACGCGCCAGCTTGAACAGGTCAAGCAACTTATAACGCGCAGTGCGTCTCCAATTACGCTAATAGGATCCAGCTTTGGCGGATTAACAGCAGCTTGGCTCGGTGAAATGATTGCCAATGTGGAACGTCTAATCTTGCTAGCGCCTGCCTTTGAGTTCCTGGATCACTGGATACCACGACTAGGCTCTGACACCCTAGCCAATTGGGAACGAAATGGACTGCTTCCGGTGTATCACTACGGAGAGCAGCGCACGCTCCCCCTAAGCTACACCTTCATAACCGATTTACAGCACTATCCGGATCAACATCTCCAAAGACCCGTGCCTACGCTAATCCTCCATGGTATTCATGATGAGACAGTGCCAATCCAAGCCAGCCAGCGATTTGCTGAACAACGGCCTTGGGTTTGTCTGAAAGAACTCGACAGCGATCACGCTTTAGTCGATCAACAAAATACTATTTGGACATTAGTTCAAGACGGCTTTGTTGCATGATTAGAAAAACGGTCAGGTTCGCCTTGAGAGTGTCCTGGTATTAACCTTCAACCTTGTAGCTATCGGGTTTAGCGATCTGAATCATGCGGTTGAGCGCAACACATTTGATGAACAATTCCACGGCTTGATTGTCAAATTGACGTGCACTGAGATTGCCCCCAAAAATAGTCTTAAAGCGGAACATGGTAGTTTCAGCAATCGAACGACGATGATAGC